>NZ_DBDF01000123.1:0-123 GCF_002293435.1 Bacteroides sp. UBA939
TGAGATTTATGAAGTGGGTGTAATACAGGCTAAGACTTTGCGCAAATATCCAAATGACAATAATAATCGCCATTTACATTCATTATGATAGCATTATCCAGCTTTTCGTAACACACCCTGATT
>NZ_DBDF01000123.1:220-361 GCF_002293435.1 Bacteroides sp. UBA939
ATAAGTAGAACACTAACTATCTATAAGTAGATCACTTGTTACCTGTAAGTAGATCACTAACTACCTGTAAGTAGTTGACTTGTTACCTATAAGTGGTCGACTTATCCTGTCCGGTTTCTCCCTTCGAACTGACTTTTCAGG
>NZ_DBDF01000123.1:458-8735 GCF_002293435.1 Bacteroides sp. UBA939
TACAAAGTGACAAACTGACACCCACCACCTTCACTCCTGCAGTATGAATAATAGAGGCTTATACTCTATCCCGGATATTCATACTTTAGGAGTATCTTCTCCGTACCAAGGGTGTGTCAAGGGCGTACCAACCCCGTACCCGCTCCGTATAAAGGTACCCTTATAGGGAGCGGGTACGGCTTTGATACGGACATGATACGGAGCAGACTATATGTGAACCTCCTCTGAGGGGGGGATAAAAAGCATTTTGGGGAAGTACGTTATTCTTCATGCAGAATGGTTTTTTGCCAAGAATAAATACGGAATATAATTTGTTTTATGTATTTTTGCACGTCCTTTTGCTACATTAATTTAAATAATATAAGATGTTTAGAACGCATACATGTGGAGAACTACGTATCTCTGATATCAATAAGCAGGTGACGCTGGCCGGCTGGGTACAGCGTAGCCGCAAAATGGGAGGCATGACCTTTATAGACCTCCGTGACCGTTACGGTATCACGCAATTGGTTTTTAACGAAGAGTCGGATGCAGCGCTTTGTGAAAACGCAAACCGGTTGGGACGCGAATTCGTCATCCGGATTACAGGAACGGTAAATGAACGCTTCAGCAAAAACGCCAACATACCGACCGGGGATATTGAAATCATCGTATCGGAGTTGCACGTATTGAATGCCGCATTAACCCCTCCGTTTACGATTGAAGACAATACGGACGGTGGCGATGATATTCGCATGAAGTACCGCTATCTGGACTTGCGCCGCCCGTCTGTACGCAGGAATCTGGAGCTTCGCCATAAAATGACGATCGCTGTTCGTCAATACTTGGACAAGGAAGGATTTATTGAGGTGGAAACGCCTGTATTAGTAGGGTCTACTCCGGAAGGTGCACGCGACTTTGTGGTACCTTCACGCATGAATCCGGGACAATTCTATGCTTTGCCGCAAAGCCCGCAGACATTGAAGCAATTGCTTATGGTATCCGGCTTTGACCGCTACTTCCAGATTGCCAAATGTTTCCGTGACGAAGACCTTCGAGCCGACCGTCAACCGGAATTCACCCAGATTGACTGCGAAATGTCTTTCGTAGAACAGGATGATATCATTGAAATGTTTGAAGGTATGACAAAATACCTCTTCAAGGAAATACGTGGCGTAGAACTGGAAGGTCAATTCCTGCGCATGCCCTGGGCAGACGCCATGAAATATTACGGCAGTGATAAGCCCGACCTTCGCTTCGGTATGAAATTCGTAGAATTAATGGATGTACTGAAAGGACACGGTTTCCCGGTATTCGATAGCGCTGAATACATTGGCGGTATCTGCGTGGAAGGGGCAGCCCACTATACCCGCAAACAACTGGATGCGCTGACTGAATTTGTGAAAAGACCCCAGATTGGCGCTAAGGGTATGGTATATGCACGTGTGGAAAAGGATGGAAACGTGAAATCAAGCGTAGATAAATTCTACTCCCAAGAGGTGCTGCAACAGATGAAAGAGGCATTCGGCGCCAAAGCGGATGACTTGATTCTGATTTTAAGTGGCGACAATACCATGAAAACACGCAAACAACTCTGTGAGCTTCGTCTTGAAATGGGTAACCAACTGGGCTTGCGTGACAAGAATACGTTTGTGTGCCTGTGGGTAGTAGACTTCCCGATGTTTGAATGGAGCGAACAGGAAAACCGTTTAATGGCTATGCACCACCCGTTCACCCACCCCAAAGATGAAGATGTAGACCTGTTAGACACAGACCCGGCCGCAGTACGTGCCGATGCTTACGATATGGTTATTAACGGTGTGGAAGTTGGTGGCGGTTCAATACGTATCCACGACCCGCAGTTGCAGGCAAAAATGTTTGAGATATTAGGTTTCACCCCGGAAAAGGCGCAAGAGCAATTCGGATTCCTGATGAATGCTTTCAAATATGGTGCACCGCCTCACGGTGGCCTGGCTTATGGTCTTGACCGTTGGGTATCCCTCTTTGCCGGGCTGGATAGTATTCGCGACTGCATTGCATTCCCGAAGAACAACAGTGGACGCGACGTGATGCTGGATGCTCCCGCCTTACTTGACCCGTCACAATTGGAGGAACTGAATTTGGTTGTTGACGTAAAGGAAAAGTAGGTTATACTGTATTGCTTAATGCTGCAGTAAGTCAATGTTCATAATTAAATTCTTTAGACGCAGATAACGCGGATGACACGGATCTCTTTTTATTTTCCGGGCAGGCTAACGTAGCGCAGCATTTAAGAATCCGCGTCATCCGCGTTATCCGCGTCTAAAGAATTGCTTGCATTGCGCAGCAACCGGATTGAGAATCCGTTTCGCTATATTGTCATTCCTAATTAATCAAGAAAACGCTTCGTCAACCCTTCGTATGCATCAATACGCCGGTCGCGCAGGAAAGGCCACCAGCGACGTACGTTCTCTGAGCGTTCCATATCCACTTCCACTACCATGTTTGCCGGGTGGTCATTATCGGCTTGCGCCAGCAGTTCGCCTTGAGGACCTGCAACAAAACTATTCCCCCAGAATTGAATGCCGTTTGTCTGCATGGACGGATCGGCTTCATGTCCCACACGATTGACGGATATCACCGGTAATCCATTGGATACGGCATGGGCACGCTGAGAAATAATCCACGCATTCAACTGGCGTTTCTTTTCTTCATCCGTATCACTGCTTTCCCAACCAATGGCAGTAGGATAAATCAGCAATTCAGCACCTTTCAATGCCATGAGGCGGGCAGCCTCAGGATACCATTGATCCCAGCAAACAAGTACCCCCAGTTTGCCGATGGAAGTGCGGATAGGCTCAAACCCTATATCACCGGGCGTGAAATAGAACTTTTCATAATATGCCGGGTCATCGGGAATATGCATCTTACGGTATTTACCGGCAATACTACCATCACTGTCGAATACGACAGCCGTGTTATGATAAAGTCCCGGAGCGCGTTTCTCGAACAGGGAAGTAACCAGCACGAGTTTATTGGCAGCCGCAAGTTCTGAATAGAACCCGGTGGAAGGGCCGGGAATGGTTTCAGACAGGTCAAACAACTGAGTGTTCTCCGTTTGGCAAAAATAGAGCGAATTGTGAAGCTCCTGCAACACAACCAACTGAGCGCCAATCGCCGCACATGCTTCAATACTCTTGGCAAGATTCATCAGGTTTGTACGCTGGTCTGATGTATTGGCTTGCTGGATAATACCGACTTTTATTCTCATATTTCTTGAATTTATTTCAATACCCCCACAGGATATTGCATGGTTACACAATGAAGAGAGCCGTGCTGTTTGATAAGAGCACGGCAATCAATGCCCACAATTTCATATCCGGGAAAGGCTTGCTGCAAGATTTCTTCGGCACGGGTGTCATTTTCAGGCTGACGATACATAGGGTAGAGCACTGCATTATTCATTATCAGGAAGTTGGCGTATGTAGCCGGAAGGCGCTCGCCCTCTTCGTCAATTCTGTCGGCCATAGGCAATGCTAACAGGCGATATGGTTTGCCGTCGGGAGTACGAAAAGTTTTGAGTTGTTTCTCCATTTCATGAAGAGCTTCGTAATGTTCATCCTGCCTATCGGAACATTGTACGTAAGCAATCGTATCCGGCGAACAAAAGCGGGCAAGAGTATCGACATGGCTGTCCGTATCATCTCCTGCCAGATAGCCATAGTCCAACCAAAGCACACGCTTCAATTGGAAAACCGAACGAAGATATTCTTCGATTTCATCGCGGCTGAACTGTCCGTTGCGGTTGAAAGAAAGCAAGCATTCGGAAGTGGTAAGTAGCGTTCCCATACCATCACTTTCAATGGAACCGCCTTCAAGGACAAAGCCGAGACGATTTAGATAACTGCCCTGCAGGTATCCTGCCTCCACAGCTTGCCGGGTAATGCGGTTGTCCAGGTCTGCCGCAAACTTTAATCCCCAACCGTTAAAAGTGAAATCGAGTAGGAAAGGGGCTTCCGTGTTTACATCAAGCATGGTAATCGCTCCGTGGTCTCGCGCCCAGGTATCATTTGTTTCGCATTCCATAAAACGGACGTTCGACATGTTAACGGTAGCGGATATCTGCTTTTTAACTACTTCCGGTTCAGGAGTAACAATCAAGAGCAATTCCCGTTTGGCAACCTCACGGGCAATGGCGATAAAACAAGACTGTACCTCTGTAAGCATACGTACCCAATCTGTTCCGGCATGAGGCCAGGTTAGTTGTATTCCGCTTTGCGGCGACCATTCGGCAGGGAGGGTTGCGTTGAAAAACTTATCACTCATCATTTTCTTGTTTATCACCTCATTCTTCCTTCTTTTCTTCTTTGGGTTTCCGGTCAAAGAATGGGTTTTTAGATGATGCACTGACCGGAATAGCATAAACAGAGTTACATCCGGACAACCATTCCAATCGTTGCGCGGCAAGTCCGGCAGAAAACATCACGCGGGTGTCTAC
The DNA here is from genome assembly GCF_002293435.1 of Bacteroides sp. UBA939. Classification (GTDB taxonomy): domain Bacteria; phylum Bacteroidota; class Bacteroidia; order Bacteroidales; family Bacteroidaceae; genus Bacteroides. The sequence continues at coordinate 4,915 of NZ_DBDF01000123.1, forward strand.
ACGCAAATCGGCGGCTGTTGCACATGCCGACCCGATTGCTATGCCAACATCAACGGTATTTAACGCACAAGGCACGCCGTCAGGACGACCACTACAAGTGGAATATCCGCAATGCCCGCAATTCAGACCTTGAGCCTGCTCGCGCGTACCTATTATAACTACACATTCGGCTTGCAGGATATTATCCGCATCGCGCAGGAAAAATTTCATGTCAAGCTCTTGTGACATGTCAATCATCTTCCCTGATAACTTCTTTAAGTCTTCACCTGTAACCAAAGCTATTTCAATAACATCCACACCTTTTCCCTTCGGTGCGGTACGGGCGGCAGTCATCATTTGCCGCGCCACATTCAACACATGTTCGTGGCGGCTTGCACGTTCGTTCTGTACCATAACTCTTATCTTTTATTAAAAATTGAAAGCAAAGATACTTATTTTGACTGATAATCCGATATTTTCTAAAAATTCCTTTCTATATTTGCTTGCAAATGGAAACTAAGATTATACTCCAAATAGACAATGCATGTATCGCTTTCGGGGAAGATACGCTTTTTTCCGGCTTCAACATGCAGTTGTATGAAGGAGAAATTGCCTGTATTTCCGGACAATCCGGTAAGGGAAAGACTTCGCTGCTGAATGCTATATTGGGCTTCGTTCCACTCCGGATGGGAGACATTATTGTTAATGGTGTCCGTCTGGAGAAACCTACTATTGACCTGATACGCAGGCAAGTAGCATGGATACCGCAAGAATTAGTCCTTCCATCGGAGTGGGTGAGGGAAATGGTGCAATTACCGTTCAACCTGAAAGCCAACCGTGCTACTCCATTTTCTATGGAAAAATTGCTTGACTGCTTCGAGGAGCTGGGATTGGAAAAGGATTTGTATGACAAACGCGTGAATGAGGTTTCGGGAGGACAAAGACAGCGTATCATGATTGCCGTAGCCATCATGATGCAAAAACCTCTGCTGGTAGTGGATGAGCCGACTTCTGCTTTGGACTCGAATTCAACAGAAAAAGTACTTGCTTTCTTTCGGAAGCAAATGAAAAAAGGAAGTGCCGTTCTTGCCGTTTCTCACGACCTCAGGTTTGCGCAAGGGTGCAACCAGATGATAACGTTATGATGAATAATAGTTACTAACATTCAACCACAGTGGGAACAATAGACATATCATATACCAGTTTAGCCATCGGTTTGCTGATGTTAATCATTCCTCTGTTCTACTTATGGAAGTTCAGAACAGGGCTATTGTGGGTTACCATTATCGGCGTTGCGCGCATGATTATACAACTCTTCTTTATTGGCGTATATTTGAGATATTTATTTCTGTGGAATAATCCCTGGATAAACTTCCTGTGGATAATTATCATGATATTCGTTGCTGCGCAAACAGCGTTGGCCCGAACCCAACTCAAACGGAAAGTGTTGTTTATCCCTATTTCCATCGGATTTCTATGCAGTGTGGTCTGTGTAGGTATGTATTTCATTGCTGTTGTCTTGCAATTGGAGAATGTATTCAACGCCCAGTATTTCATTCCAATATTCGGTATCTTGATGGGAAATATGTTGTCCAGCAATGTCATTGCACTGAATGCCTATTACAGCGGATTGAAACGGGAACAACAACTATACCGTTATCTGCTCGGTAACGGCGCCACAAGGGCAGAAGCGCAAGCACCTTTTATCAAGCAGGCTATCATAAAATCATTCAGTCCATTGATTGCCAATATAGCGGTAATGGGATTAGTAGCGCTTCCAGGCACGATGATTGGACAGATTCTGGGAGGTAGCAGTCCGAATGTCGCCATCAAGTATCAGATGATGATTATGGTAATAACTTTTACAGCATCTATGCTTTCGCTGATGATAACCATTTCACTTGCATCGCGCAAATCATTCGATGCCAACGGAAAATTGCTGGAAGTAATGGTAGAAAAGAAGGAGAAAAAGAAGTAAAATACTAAAAAGAGTCAAAACCAAACGGCTTCTCAGTATATTTTTATTATATTTGCACCGAAATTTTCCATTCACATAATGAGAATTAAGGAAATAGTATGCGCCCTTGAACGATTTGCGCCTCTGCCATTGCAAGACGGATTTGATAATTCCGGTTTGCAAATCGGACTGACAGAAGCGGAAGCTACAGGGGCTTTGTTGTGTCTTGACGTTACTGAAGCCGTGATTGACGAAGCTATAGCGTTAGGATACAATCTTGTTATTTCCCATCACCCGCTGATATTTAAAGGATATAAATCCATTACGGGCAAAGACTATGTAGAGCGTTGTATCATGAAAGCTATAAAGAATGATATCGTGATCTACTCGGCCCACACGAATCTGGATAATGCTCCGGAAGGAGTAAACTTCAAGATTGCCGAAAAGATAGGATTGACTCATGTGCGTGTATTGGAGGAAAAAGATAATGCTTTACTGAATTTAGTGACTTCTGTTCCTGATTTCTATCCTATGCAAAATAGTTGGAATCAAGCAGGAGCGGGAGTTATCGGCGAACTGGAAACACCGGAAACCGAATTAGAGTTCCTGAAACGTGTGAAGAAAACTTTTGAAGCTGGTTGCCTGAAACATAATAAGTTAATGGGACGCGAGATACAAACCGTAGCATTGTGCGGAGGAGCCGGAGCGTTTTTAATACCGTCAGCCATACGCAAGAGGGCGGATGTGTTTATTACCGGAGAAATAAAGTATCATGACTATTTCGGACACGATGCGGACATTTTGCTGGCAGAGATCGGACATTACGAAAGTGAACAGTATACAAAAGAAATATTCTATACAGTAATCCGGGAGTTGTTTCCTAATCTTGCGCTTCAACAGTGTAAAGTGAATACCAATCCCATAAAATATTTATAAATAAAATGGCTAAAGAATCAAAAAAAGAACCACAGGAATTGACCGTGGAACAAAAACTGAAAGCATTGTTCCAACTGCAAACCATGTTGTCCAAGATTGATGAAATCAAGACTTTGAGAGGTGAACTTCCGTTGGAAGTGCAAGACTTGGAAGATGAAATCGCCGGTTTAAGTACCCGTATAGACAGAATCAAGGCGGAAGTTGCCGAACTGAAATCTGCTATCGCTACCAAAAGAGTAGAAATTGAAGTGGCCAAGGCTTCGGTTGTAAAGTATAAGGAACAACAAGAGAACGTACGAAACAACCGTGAATATGATTTTCTGAGCAAAGAAATCGAATTCCAGACTTTGGAAATAGAGCTTTGCGAAAAGAGAATCAAGGAGTTCTCGACACAGGATCAGGAGAGATCTGCCGAAGTGGAGAAAAGTACCGTTGCGTTGGATGAAAGGCAGAAAGACCTGGACGTTAAGAAAGGTGAGTTGGACGAAATCATTTCTGAAACCAAGCAGGAAGAAGAAAAACTGAGAGACAAAGCTAAAGACCTTGAAACAAAAATTGAGGCGCGTTTGCTCCAGTCTTTCAAACGTATCCGCAAGAATTCCCGTAACGGACTGGGTATCGTATATGTACAGCGTGACGCTTGTGGCGGTTGCTTCAATAAAATCCCGCCTCAAAGGCAGTTGGATATTCGCTCCCGCAAGAAAATCATTGTTTGCGAATATTGCGGACGTATCATGATTGACCCGGAATTGGCAGGTGTAACTTCCGACCACAAAGAGGAGATAAAGGAAAAACCGACCAGAAGAAGAAAGAGTGCAGAGGCAAATTAAGTATGAATAATGCAGGCTACAGTCTGCAAGATATTCCACTGCCTTTGAGGCGGGGTTTATTGCTTCGGAAATATCTTAAGTAGATGTTCATAGTTAGTTTATACTATGAATGATAATAT
>NZ_DBDF01000123.1:8756-14941 GCF_002293435.1 Bacteroides sp. UBA939
AAATGCTGCGCTACGTTAGCCTACCCGGAAAATAAAAAGAGATCCGTGTCATCCGCGTTATCTGTGTCTAAAGAATGATAGTATAAACTAATTATGAACATTTACTTATAACTCCTGATAAGCCGGTATATCTTCAAGAAAGATATACCGGTTATTTTTATAATCCATCCGGCAGCAATAATGCTGCATACCATTACTTACGATAAGGTAGTCCACCTTCAACACCATGTTGTAACGTGTAATCTGGTCAAAGACCGTCTGAGTTATCTTAACATCCGGCGCTTTATATTCCATAATCATCCTTGCCGTCAGATCCCGGCGGTAAAGCACAGTATCACACCGCTTTTGAGTATTGTTTAACTGTACTTGTACTTCGTTTGCCATCAGCGCCTGCGGGTAGCCTTTGTGACCCAACAGGAAATGCACAAAATGCTGGCGTACCCATTCTTCGGGAGTCAACGCAACATAGCGACGGCGTATAACATCGAAAATAACAGGCTTACCTTCACGGCTCACAACTTTGGCATCGAACGTTGGCAAATTTAATGATAACATATTTTATTATTATAGTTCCTCGCACACTATCACTACGTTTTAATTTTCTGCTTTTACTTTTTTATTGTAAATTTGTAATTTAAATAATTCAAGTATCGCATGTTATATTTATTGTTGACAATCAGTAGTATCTCGTTTAGCTTCGCTGACAGCCAACAACAAAATAACATACGAAACCTGAATAAATAAGCTTTCACCAAAACGATTTAGGGAACAAATTTAATAATAATCTTATGAAAACGAAAGAAGAAATCGTGGCTAATTGGCTGCCTCGTTACACGAAACGCAGATTAGAGGACTTCGAAGAATACATTTTGTTGACCAACTTCAACAAATACATAGAAATCTTCGCAGAGCAATTCGATGTACCTATCCTCGGCAAAGATGCCAATATGACATCTGCCTCGGCTGAAGGCATTACCATGATCAACTTCGGTATGGGAAGCCCCAATGCTGCCATCATCATGGATTTGCTGAGCGCCATTCACCCCACGGCATGCTTGTTCTTAGGCAAATGCGGTGGAATTGATAAGAAAAACAAAATAGGTGATCTCATCCTTCCTATTGCCGCTATCCGTGGTGAAGGAACTTCTAACGATTATTTTCCACCCGAAGTACCCGCACTTCCGGCTTTTATGCTGCAACGCGCCGTTTCTTCATCCATTCGTGACTATGCCCGCGACTATTGGACCGGTACCGTATATACTACCAACCGCCGGATTTGGGAACATGACGATACATTCAAGGAATACCTCAAGAAAACCCGTGCCATGGCTGTAGATATGGAAACGGCAACTTTGTTTAGTTGCGGCTTTGCCAATCACATTCCAACCGGCGCCCTCTTATTGGTTTCTGACCAGCCTATGATACCCGAAGGAGTAAAGACTGATAAAAGCGACAACATAGTTACCCAAAACTATGTAACAGAGCATGTCAAAATCGGCATAGCTTCCTTACGTATGATTATAGACGAGAAAAAGACTGTTAAACACCTGAAATTTGATTGGTAATACTATGGCAAAACAAGAAATTACGTGCGACGACATACTGAAGGAACTGAAAGCGAAACAGTATCGCCCCGTCTACTATCTTATGGGGGAGGAATCTTATTATATTGACCTCATTACCGATTACATAACGAATAATGTTCTTACTGAAACTGAAAAAGAGTTTAACTTGACCGTTGTTTACGGTGCAGATGTGGACATTGCTACAGTTATCAATGCTGCCAAACGTTATCCCATGATGTCTGAGCATCAAGTAGTGATAGTAAAGGAAGCACAGAACATCCGTAACATGGAGGAGCTTTCATTCTATCTCCAAAAACCGCTGATTTCCACCATATTAGTAATATGCCATAAGCACGGCACTTTAGACCGGAGAAAAAAACTCGCTGCCGAAATAGAAAAAACAGGTGTCCTGTTTGAATCCAAAAAGCTAAAGGATGCGCAACTACCGGCATTTATCACCTCGTATATGAAACGTAAAGGGATTGATGTAGAACCTAAAGCTACTTCCATGCTTGCCGATTTTGTTGGTACTGATTTAAGCCGCCTTACCGGAGAACTGGAAAAGTTAATCATTACACTTCCAAAAGGTTATACACGCGTTACGCCCGAACAGATAGAAAAGAACATCGGTATCAGCAAAGATTATAATAACTTTGAACTACGCAGCGCCCTCGTTGAAAAAGACATCCTAAAGGCTAATAAAATAATAAAATATTTTGAGGAAAACCCCAAAACTAACCCAATTCAGATGACTTTATCTTTACTCTTTGGCTTCTTTTCTAACCTGATGTTAGCCTATTATGCACCTGAAAAGTCAGAGCAGGGCATTGCTAATATGTTGGGATTAAGAACTCCCTGGCAATCCAAGGAATATCTTGCTGCTATGTATCGGTACAGTGGAGTAAAGACTATGCAGATTATTGGTGAGATAAGATATGCGGATGCAAAGTCAAAAGGAGTAGGGAATTCTTCTCTGAATGATGGAGATATCCTTCGCGAATTAGTTTTTAAGATATTGCATTAATTCTCCTTTTTTATTCATTGACCTTGCTGATAAGTTTCTGTAGAGTAAATCAGTGGGTAATCTACGACTATACTCTTTGCCTTGAATAACGGATTATCCGAAATTTCCGGCACATGATTTTTTTGTATTGAACAATAAATAATCTCAGCTTTTCCCAGTAGTGCTTGGCTAATTACTTAGTAGTAGTTGCCCAACTACTTAGTAGTAGTTAGTCAATTACTTAGTAGTAGTTGATCATTTACTACGTAGTAGTTGGGTCATTACTACGTAGTAGTTTATACACTACTACGTAGTAGTTTATACACTACTACGTAGTAAATTCAAATAGCATTTAAATCAAAAAGCCCACTTCATGAAACCAGTATAAATACTCGGAACTTTAACTATTTACAGTTTTCAGTGAGATTATAAATGTTATCATGATAGTCCATAACGGAATATAAAACTGCATTTTTACTATCATTCTGTTATTTTTCTACTAAAACAGAGGTTTTTTTCTAGAATAGCAGAAATAAGAGTCGCAAAAATGTATGATAATATACTGATATATAGGTTATTACATCAAAAAAAGGCGTCTTAGAATTCGTTATTTACCAACTTCCAGCCATTTATACGGAAATAAAGCAGAGATTTTAATTTAGGGATTATTGAATGTAGCCAAAACTATGCTTTCTTGTTTTGATTGTAACATATTCTTTTCTCAATGATATTTTGTATAGGATGATGTATTGATTAGAAAAGAAGAATAGTTGCTTTTGAAACCATGAAATATTACTTATGTAATACCGACTGTGCACAATTGTTTATTTCACAACGGGTATATATTACATATATATTTATTAATAGTGTAATACAATTGTAAATACAATAAAATCATTATAGTAATAGCTATATAACAAAAATAATAGAGTAGGGGTTAACACCATCATAATTGAATATAATCTATTGATAATCAGTATCAATATATGCATTTATCTAATCTAAACCATTAAGAAAGACAATATACTTAGCAGGCACAATTGTAATATGAGGTTATATACTGATTTATATAAGCGTATATCACTAATTATCAGTGCCGTACGTAGTTATATTAAAGCTTAGAAATATCTCTATATTGACGTTGTTTATAGCGGATTATAATTGTAATATTGACAAATGAAATACGCAATCAATATTGTAATATCTAAAGTATTACGTATTTGATTTGCTTTTGTGAATTTGTTTTTTTACTTTTGTGATGCAAAAGATTAATAATACAAATGTAAACATTCACCTATATACTACAATCATGAGCATTAAAGATAGGTTCAAAATGATTATGGATCGGGAAAAGCTAACCGCAGGCGCATTTGCCGAAAGCATTGGAGTAGCCCAAGCCACTATTTCACATATCTTGGGACCGCGCAACAAGTATCCAAGTACAGAAGTTATTCTTCGGTTACACCAAAGATACAACGATATTAATTTGGAATGGCTACTTACAGGTAAAGGTGCAATGAGCAATAGCTCTCCTTCTTCTACTGAAGCCAAATTTGACTATCCATTGTTTGCCGAGAATCCCGTAAATTCGTCCAAAGAGTCGAGCACTGCGGAAAATCGCAAGGAAATAGCATCAGAACCCCCTGTTTATCCTACCAAAGAGGTTGTAAAACAGGAGGTTATATACAAAGAAAGACCTCCCAGGAAAATCACCGAAATAAGAATTTTCTTTGATGACAGCACGTACGAGATATTCAAACCTGAAAATTAAGAAGTAAAAAACAACGGTTTACATGATTTCCCGTATGTTTAAGTTATCTTTGTGCCCTTGAAGGCTAAATTTCTTCTTTATCAGGATATGAAAAAATATATTTTAGATTTAACGGTGACTGAGAATATCAGATTGCATACAAACTATGCGCTACTGAAATTGACGTCTCCGTCTCCGCTCCCGGAAATGCAACCGGGACAATTTGCGGAAATTCGCGTAGACGGTTCTCCAACCACTTTTCTACGCCGCCCCATTTCTATTAATTATGTAGACAGGCAACGCAACGAAGTCTGGTTCCTTATTCAATTGGTAGGCGACGGAACCAGGCGATTGGGACAAGCTAAAGCCGGAGAAACAATTAATGCAGTACTTCCTTTAGGAAATAGTTTCACGATGCCCGAAAGCTCTTCTGACAAGTTATTATTGGTAGGTGGTGGTGTCGGTACGGCTCCTATGCTCTATTTAGGTGAGCAATTAGCGAAAAATGGTAGCAAACCGACATTCCTTCTGGGAGCGAGAAGTGAGAAAGACTTGTTACAGTTGGAACAGTTTGCTGCTTATGGCGATGTCTATACTACTACGGAAAATGGCAGTCATGGTGAAAAAGGATATGTAACACAACATTCCATATTAAACAGAATAAAGTTCAAGCAGATTTACACTTGTGGCCCGAAACCAATGATGATGGCTGTTGCCAAATATGCCAAAAGCAAAGATATAGCTTGCGAAGTTTCATTGGAAAATACAATGGCGTGCGGAATAGGCGCTTGCCTCTGTTGTGTGGAGAATACAACCGAAGGACATGTATGTGTGTGTAAAGAAGGTCCGGTTTTTAATATAAACAAACTATTATGGCAGATTTAAGTGTAAATATTGGAGAATTACAATTGAAAAACCCGGTAATGACCGCATCAGGTACATTCGGATATGGCGAAGAGTTTACTGACTTCATAAATATTGCGCGAATAGGTGGTATAATTGTAAAGGGAACTACCCTTCACAAACGTGAAGGTAATCCATATCCACGTATGGCAGAGACTCCATCAGGTATGCTGAACGCTGTAGGACTGCAAAATAAGGGGGTAGATTACTTTGTTGAACACATCTATCCACGCATTCGGAACATTGAAACCAATATGATTGTAAATGTTTCGGGGTCTGCTATAGAAGATTACGTAAAAACGGCCGAGGCTATTAATGAACTTGACAAAATTCCTGCTATAGAACTAAACATCTCTTGCCCCAATGTTAAGCAAGGAGGAATGGCTTTTGGGGTTACAGCCAAAGGTGCCGAAGAAGTAGTAAAAGCCGTACGTGCAGTTTACAAAAAGACACTTATCGTAAAGTTGTCCCCTAACGTTACGAGTATCACCGAAATAGCCCGCGCTGTGGAAGATGGTGGTGCGGACAGTGTATCATTAATTAATACATTGTTGGGAATGGCTATTGATGCGGAGCGCAGACGTCCGGTGCTCTCTACCGTAACAGGTGGAATGTCGGGTGCAGCTGTAAAACCGGTTGCACTCCGTATGGTATGGCAAGTGGCGCAAGCGGTAAAAGTACCAGTCATAGGTTTAGGAGGCATTATGAATTGGAAAGATGCAGTGGAATTTATGCTTGCCGGAGCTTCGGCCATTCAAATCGGTACTGCCAACTTCATAGATCCAACAGTGACGATAAAGGTCATGGAAGGCATCAATGAATATCTCGACAGACAGGGATATAAGTCCGTAAAAGAAATTATTGGCGCACTTGAGGTATAGTTAAACAGATGGTCTTTATACACATTAAGTAGCTGTTCATAATTAGTTTATACTATCATTTTTTAGACGCGGATGACGCGGAT
>NZ_DBDF01000205.1:0-1931 GCF_002293435.1 Bacteroides sp. UBA939
AGGGTAGCATGAATATCGTAAATATTATATGATTTTATAACGAACTATTGATGTTACATTACGATACTAATACTCCAGTCCTTTTTATTATATTCAAAAGGGCTGATACGACTCAACAAGTGTTCAATCAAATTAGAAAAGCCCAACCGCAAAGGCTATATGTAGCGGCCGACGGCCCCAGAACAGAAGCCGAAATGGAACTATGTAACCAAACTCGTAAAATCATTGAGGATGTGGATTGGGACTGTGAAGTTAAAACATTATTCAGTGATATTAATTTAGGGTGTGGAAATGCTGTAAATAAAGCAATCACCTGGTTTTTTGAAAACGAACCCGAAGGTATCATACTTGAAGACGACTGCCTTCCGGCTGATAGTTTCTTTGGTTTCTGTTCCTCTCTTCTGGAAAAATATAGAGATGATGACCGGATAGGGCATATTTCGGGAGGAAATTATCAGAATCATGTCTCCAGGGGAGATGGCTGTTATTATTTTTCATCTTTAACCCACGTATGGGGTTGGGCAGGATGGCGCCGCGTATGGAAGGATTATGATATTGATATAAAGACATTTCCGTTATTTATGCAGATGAACTATATTGAAAAGATGCCAAGTCATGGGGCATTCAAAGGATGTTGGTTGCAAAACTTTCAGTTACACTATAACCGGGGAGTAAATTCATGGGACTATCAATATGCCTATCATAATCTGGTCAATAACAGACTTTCCATTATGCCTAATGCCAACCTAATCTGTAACATTGGATGTGACAATAATGCCACGCATTTTATAAGCAATCATCCATTTGCCAATATTCCTTTAAGTACAATAGACAAGATTATTCATCCTACATTTATTATAAGTGATACAAATGCAGATTTACATTCTCAGGCAATAGAGATAAGAATGCCGGACAACATCATCCATAACAATAACTTGAGAACATCTATTTTCCTAAAGAAGAGATTGGTTGAATTAAGCCATAAAGCGGATGGATTGATGAGAATACCTAAAATTATTCATCAGGTATATGAAGATCCCGCAGGACCTTCAAAAATGTTACAAAGGATAGCCGAATCATGGAAAGAACATCATCCTAATTGGGAGTATCATTTTTGGAGCAGAAGCGACATAGAAAACTTCCTGGTTTCTTTTTTCCCTAATTTGATATCTTTTTATCACTCCTTGCCTTTTAATGTGCAACGTTGGGATTTTATTCGTTATTTAATACTCTATCAGTACGGTGGAGTTTATGCAGATATGGATTATGAATGTCTTGAACCATTAGATTCTTTATTGGGAGATTCAACTTGCTGCATGGGATTGGAACCGGAGGTACATGCACATAGAAATAATAAACCTTTTATTGTGGGCAATGCGTTAATGGCTTCAATCCCTAAACATAATTATTTAAAGATGATAATAGACGACATAATTAGTGAAAAGAAGTCATTGCCCAAATATAAAGCTTTGGAAATCATGGAGACCACAGGTCCATTTATGACTACGCGAATTTATAATGCGTATGCCGGGAATGGAGATGTAACGTTATTGCCTGCCGAGTTAATAGCTCCATTAACCCTTGAAGAAGTTGGAATGCTGATTCATAACAAAGAAAATGCAGATATAGAAATGAAAGTAGAGAATGCATTCGCTATTCATTATTTCTTAGGATCTTGGATATCGCAAACTTATTAGTGTGATATTTCGGTGACCGGAATTCAAAAATGACGGTATTTTCACCGCATATAGATGGTATTTACACCACATATATGTGGTTCGTGAACGGGATATAGATGGTGCAAACACGGGATATAGATGGTTCACGCACCGCATATATCCCGTCCAAGAACCATATATATCCCGTTTAACCACTGTATATCAGTGTGTTACAACCAAATCACTAGCAAAAAAACAGAGTGAGGGTAACTT
>NZ_DBDF01000205.1:2029-77487 GCF_002293435.1 Bacteroides sp. UBA939
TTTCATCTCATGGGATGAATGAAATCGTCTCACGAGACAAAAAAATCTGTCTCACGAGACGAAAGAGACCATCCCATGAGATGAATGGAATAAAACTGCAACGAAGTACTTACAACAATAAATCAAACGAAACAGTGAATACCAAGTATATTGCAGCACAAAAGCAAGGTTAATTCGTCAAACCATAATGGCAAATCGGGCAAAACCCGCACTGCAAGTACATAAAACACAAATTTATCGTATATTTGTTGCAAAGACAACCTGAAAGTAGAACCAATTATGCGAAGCTGCAAACTTCTCCTGCCCTTATTATACTGGCTACTGTTATGCACCGGTAGCATGGCACAACCGTACACCCTGCAACACCTGGGTGTAGAAGACGGCTTATCGAACAACTATGTCCGCGCCATCGCACAAGACAAGCAAGGCTGCATTTGGGTAGCAACCGAACTTGGGTTGAACCGATTCGACGGACGCAACTTCACCACCTATAAAAGCAACAATTCACAACTAATCAGTGATGCGCTAAATGTACTGCTATACGATGAAGAAGAAAACACACTGTGGATAGGTGGCAAATTCGATGGTATCAGTGCACTGGATTGTTCCACCCAACAATTCCGCACATACACATTAGAAGACGGGATTAATGCCAGCAATATCGTGCACCTGTCTCATGCCGCCGATGGAGGACTCTGGATAACTCCACACTACGGAAACATCGTTTATTACGATAAACGCAACCGGACATTCACATCACTCTCAGACATGGGTATCAGGAATCTGAATATATCCAACTGGTGCAGTTTTGACGACGGAGAAGAACACCTTTACATCGGACATGCCCAAAACGGAATGAGCATTATAAACCTGAAAAACAAAACCGTACGCAAAATCAGCTATACCGCCGGCAACCCGCAAAGCCTGCCCGGAAACAGTATCTACTCCATTTACAAAGACCATCTACAGAATATCTGGGTAGGAACTAACAGGGGATTAGGTCTGTTGAATCCGAAAACAGAAGAGTTTACCGTATTCAGGCATGAACCCGACAACCCGTATTCCTTGATTGCCGACCACATTTATGATATTAAAGAAATGAATGACGGTACACTCTGGATTGCCAGTGATATCGGAGGTATCAGCATACTTGATTTACACGGCATAACCTTTCAAAGCCCCGAAAAGGTAAGGTTTCACAATATAATTGCCGACAACAGCAAACACGGAGTTACATCAGGAAATATTCGCACGCTGCTACAGGACTCTTTCGGAAACATCTGGATAGGCAATTACAGCAGCGGCATAGACTTTATCAGCCATAGCCAACCTGTATTCCACATATTGCCCTACATGACCGAAAAAGGAAATATCACCAAGCACAAGCCCGTATGGGGACTTTGCAAGGACGAGAACGGACAAATCTGGCTGGGCGGCGAGAACGAAATAACCTTGTTCAAAAACAATAAGCCTCTGAAAAGCATAAATATCACCAAACAACTGTCAAGACCCTACGGACAGGTCTTTTCCATCATCAGCGACCGGCAAGGTACATTATTGCTCGGAATATACGACGACGGTCTTTTAAAGTTCAATACCCGGAACGAACGTATCGAACGCATTCCATTGGATATGGCGGATGTAGACATCATCACCTTCTTCAAAGACAACGACGAAATAATATGGATAGGTACCGAATATGGGGTATATAGTTACAACAATGGCACCCTCCGCAAAGAAGACGAAATCAACCGGTTATTACCCGATAGGTCTGTCTATGGTATTCTCCGCGACAGGCAAGGCAAATTGTGGATAGGTACTTACGGCGGTGGAATAGCCGTTCTCGACAAGGATAATAAACCGGTAGCAAGGCTGAATAAAGGCACTGACTTCTGCTCTAACGCCATTAACAGCCTCCACATGGACTCTCAGGGCGGCATCTGGGCTGCCACACGCAACGGGATAGGATATATCAAAGACACAGCCCGCCCGGAAGAGTTTGAATCATACGGTTATGAACATGGTCTTGAAGACACCTTCGTCCGTTCCATTCAGCAAGATGCATCCGGAAATATCTGGCTCAGCACTAACGATGGCATCTCCTTTTGGAATAAACAAGAAAAGGAGTTCGACTGTTACGACTATCGTGACGGCATACCTATGGGGAATTTTATCGAAGGTTCGGCATGCCGGGCAGAGGATGGTACGCTTTATTTCGGTTCGCTAAACGGTGTCTGCTATTTCAATCCGGAGAGTCTGATTACGGAACGGGAAGTGGCGCCCGTACAGATTATTGAGTGCAGAAGTCTAAACAACCAGATAGAAAGCCGGAATGAAGGAACCATCATACCAACCTTCGCGGGAAGTATCAGCCTGCCCTATAACCGGAATTCTTTCCGCATCTCGTTCACCGTACCGGACTATTCGCAAAGCAGACAAGTGGAATATGCATACATGATTGAAGGACTGGAAAAGACATGGATCAATACGTTAGGGGAAAACCTGATTACCTTCCGTAACATTTCTCCGGGAGAGTACACATTCAAGGTAAAAGCACGCCTGAGAAATCAGGAGTGGGACGACAGCCATATAGCTACGCTACGGATACACATCCACCCTCCCCTGTGGCTAACCTGGTACGCCATAGTCTTCTACCTCCTCCTGCTGCTGCTCGGCGCCTACCTCTGGCTCCGCTTCTACAAGCGCAAACTAATGCTCGAGAACTCCCTTGAACTGGAGAAGAAGAAGAGCCTGAACGAACTGGAGCTTAACAACGAACGCCTGCGCTTCTACACCAACATCACGCACGAACTGCGCACACCGCTCACGCTGATACTCGGCCCGCTGGAAGATTTAGTCAACGACTCCAACCTGCCCCTCTCCTACGGCAACAAGATAAAGGTGATTCACAGCAGCGCCCTCCGGCTGCTGAACCTCATCAACCAGATACTGGAATTCCGCAAGACGGAAACACAAAACCGGAAGCTGACAGTAGCCAAAGGCGACCTGAGCAGTCTGGTTACAGAGATAGGCCTGCGCTACAAGGAACTGAACCGGAATGAGAAAGTAAAA
This sequence comes from Bacteroides sp. UBA939, assembly GCF_002293435.1. Classification (GTDB taxonomy): domain Bacteria; phylum Bacteroidota; class Bacteroidia; order Bacteroidales; family Bacteroidaceae; genus Bacteroides. The sequence goes on from NZ_DBDF01000205.1 coordinate 5,102, forward strand.
TTCCACATTCACGTTCAGCCCTCAAAGGTCAGGCTCTACTTTGATGCCGATATCATCTCCACCATACTGAACAATCTGCTGTCCAACGCCACGAAATACACCCCGGAAGGAGAAATCAACCTGACGATGCATCCGCAGAATGAGGAAGAGGGTCAATACATGGAGATAAGAGTCAGCGACACCGGATATGGCATAGATGCCGATGCACTGCCTCATATCTTCGACCGCTATTATCAGGCGAAAGGGAAGCACCAGGCATCGGGCACGGGTATCGGGCTGGCATTGGTCAAGTCGCTTGCCGACCTGCACGAAGGCACCTTGCAAGTGGAAAGTGAAATAGGGAAAGGGACTACCTTCATCTTCCGGCTTCTCACCGGAAACACCTACCCCAACGCCCTGCACAAAGAAGAGAAGACGGAACGCATTCCGGAAGAGCCGGAAGCAGAGTATCCAAAGGAAGAGAACAATGACATCCGCCCGGTGATACTGGTTGTAGAAGATAATGATGACATCCGCGAATACATCACCACCTCCTTCAGCGCCAACTACCACATCATAACCGCCACCAACGGAAAAGAAGGAGTGGAACAAGCGCAGGAACATATACCCGATATCGTAGTAAGCGACATCATGATGCCGGTAATGGACGGCATTGAACTGTGTAAACGGATAAAGGAGGACGTCAGCACCAGTCATATACCCGTGATACTGCTCACTGCCAAAGACTCCATCCAGGACAAGGAAGAGGGCTACGAGAGCGGAGCCGACTCTTATCTGACGAAACCATTCAGCGCCAAGTTACTCCACAGCCGCATCCTTAATCTGCTGGAATCGCGCAGGAAGTTAGCCCTGATGATAACCAACCGCACCAAGGAACTGCAACCGGAACAAGTACAAGGCTCCATGCAACTAAGCAGGCTGGACGAGGTATTCCTGAACAAGTTTACCGCCATTGTAGAAGAGAACATCGACATGGATAAGCTCGACATGGCTTTCATGAGAGAAAAGATGAACATGAGCCACTCCACCCTCTACCGGAAGATAAAGGGACTGACAGGCATATCGGGCAATGAATTCATCCGGAAGATAAGACTGAAAAACAGCCTGCGCTTATTGATGGAAGAAGGTGTCAACATCTCGGAAGCAGCCTACACAAGCGGTTTCAACGACCTTGGCTACTTCCGTTCGTGCTTCAAGGAGGAATACGGTATGGTACCGTCGGAATACATCAGACAGCAGAAGGCGTGATTTCTTCCATTCGTACCGGCTCGTATCCTTGGAACAGTATTATTTACCGGGGTACATACAACTTCCCTATAACCAACTTATCCCCCGATAAATCTACTTCAAACAGATGGGGAATGCGGACATACCTTCCATTCACATCTTTATGACTATGAACGGACATCAGCCATTTGCCGTCTAATGTGCGGAATAGCATGCCGTGACCGAAGTTAGGAGGGGTAATGGGGTCTTTCTCCTGTATCCACGGGCCATCCAGGGTGCCGCTTTCGGAGTAGGCAACACCTTGTGTGTAGTCTTGGAATACCCAGCTTGTCCATATCATCCCCAGACGTCCGGTACCCGTGCGGAACAACCACGGGCCGTCGGTCACACGGTTAGGATGAATGTTATCGCCCGTCTTTTCGCGGCTCCACGGTGAATCGCTGGCACGAAAGAGAATCTTTCCTTTGCCGACAGAACCACTTAAATCCGGTTTCAGTTCTATCTTTTCCATCGTACCGTTCAGGTTCTGTAGCCATTCGTGGCAGTAGATCATGTAGGGTTTGCCGTCACGGTCTATCCAGAAAGTGCCGTCGAGGGTGGGCATGTTTTCGGGCAGGTAAGTGGGAGAGTTCATCGGTTTATAAGGGCCTCCCGGATTATCACTGACTAAAACGTGACTGGCGCGGCGGGGAATTATATTGTTTTGTACCGTATCAATCTTGATGGCATTGTTCGTAAAGGTGGCGAAATAATAATATTTTCCCTTGTATTCGTGCAGTTCGGCAGCCCATATTTGAGGTCTGGAACCCATCCATGATGTAGAATCAGTTTCTGTAACACGATAAGGGCCGTCCCAGCGGGCAAGGTCTTTGCTCTTCCAGAGGAGACCGCCGCTGCCTGTCATATAATAGGTGGAGGTTTTCCCGTCGGCAAGGATACAAGGGTCGCTCAGACGGATGGAGTCAAGAGGGATGTCTGTCCGGAAGCGGTTGGGCATCCGCTGCTGGGCGGACAGGAAGATAGGGAAAAGGGGGAATAGGAGGAGTAATAGCTTTATTTTTTTCATATTAGTATTGAAGTAAGGGATTGAAGTTTAGCGAATCAATCTTTACTCTCCTCCTCCCGGGAGGAGGAGAATAAAGATACTTTTGTTTACCGAATATCTATACCATGCCTCACCGGCGTAAGAACAAACGTAAACTCATAATCACCATAAGGCAACTGATACTGCGGCAACGGCCATGCGCCCCAGCTATTCACACAAGCCAGACCCATCTGTGCTTTGTCAATACAGAGATTCGTCAAATCAGCCTGTTTCACCTCCGGAGAATGGCTCTGACGCTTATCCCTACCATCATCCAAAGACTCGATAGTGTAATGCAAAGCAGATGCAGAGAAAGGAGCTTCCGCCACAATCTCCAAACCACGGCCTGCGGCATTCAGTTGTTTCCACCAACGGATATCCGTCTTCGTTCCTGTTTCCTGCGGACGGATATAAGGATAGAACTGCTCATCCACACTCTGACGATACAAGCCAAGGTCGGTAGAATGGTTACGGTCACTATAATTCTCTATCGGACCACGGCCATAATACTCTATCGTCTCGAACGTCTTGGGCATTTGCATCTGCATACCGAAGCGGAACATGGGTGATATCTTCGCCTGCGGGTCGGCTGTCATCTTTTGAGTAACCTTCACAGCGCCCTTGTTATTGATGACATAAGTCAGACTCAGACGTGCAGAAACGTTCGTCATCTCATATTCGGCATTTACCTGTATCTGGTCGCCCGCAGGTTCCCATTTGAAGGAGGTCAGCTTCAATCCCGGATTCTTCCAGACAGCAAACTTCTGTTGCAGACCTGCACCGAAGTCGTTATCGGTAGGCGCACGCCAGAAGTTGGGAGCCAATACGGCATCTTCCTTCATCAGTTCCACACCCGCCACATTGTAACGGCTCAGGTAACCGCTGTGTTTGTCGAATTCCAGACGGAAATTATCACCGTTCACAATCAGGAAACGCCAGTCATTCTCCTGCACTTGCGGCACAACAACAGGCACATTTACGCTTTCCACGTTCTTCAGTTCCATAGCAGGCGCCTTATAAGGATTCAGCACAAGCTGATTCTTGGCAACCGCATATCCGCCGGGAAGCAGTCCTTCGCTATTCTTCAGGCGATACGTCACGTTGAGCAACCACTCCTTGCACTCGCAGGTCTTGCCGAGGTTCAGTTTCACTTTGGCAGTCTGCTGCGGAGCTACGTTGAGGACGTCCACGCGGCCGGTACGGATAACCTTACCATCGGCCAGCACTTCCCAATCCATATAATAGGCGGAGAGGTCGCGGAAGAAGTTTTCATTATACACATTCACCTCGCCATTCTTCAGGTCGGCGGGAGTAGTCCAGATATTCTGGTAGAAGTAGCCTACCTCATACATGTGCGGATTGGGCACACGGTCGGGACTGATAAGCCCGTTATCGCAGAAGTTCTTATCCGAACCGTCATAACGGTTGAAGTCACCACCATAGGCATAGATAGACACGCCTTCCTTACCTTCCCACCGGACGGACTGGTCTACGAAGTCCCAAATGAATCCGCCTTGCAGATTCGGATACTTGCGAATCAAGTCCCAGTATTCCTTAAATCCACCCTGCGAGTTACCCATTGCATGGGCGTATTCGCACTGGATAAACGGCTTCTTGGCATCTGTGCGCTGACCGTACTTCTCCATGTGCTCATAACCGGCATACATCGGACAGGTGACATCGGTAAAATCGTTCCCATGCGCCTGCTCGTACTGTACGGCGCGACTGGGGTCTTCGTTCTTTATCCAGCGGTAACATGCCTCGAAGTTAGGCCCGAAGCCGGCTTCATTGCCCAGTGACCAGAAGATGATGCTGGGGTGATTGAAGCTGCGTTGCACATTGCGCTGGTTACGTTCCAGGTGTGCATTGGCATAGTCGGCGCGTTTAGCCAGTGTCCTCTCGCCGTAGCCCATACCGTGGGATTCGACGTTTGCTTCTGCCACCATATAAATACCGTATTCGTCGCAAAGGTCATACCACAGGTTGTTATCGGGATAGTGGCAAGTACGCACGGCATTGATATTGAACTTCTTCATTATCTGGATATCCTGTATCATACGCTCCGGAGATACGACATAACCGCCATCAGGGTCCATTTCATGGCGATTGGCTCCCTTGAAGAGCACTGCCTTGCCGTTCACAAGTATCTGGTCGCCTTTCAGTTCTATCTTACGGAAACCTACCTTTACGGGAATCACCTCGCTGCTGCCTTGCAAAGTGGCGCGCAGGGTATAGAGATACGGAGTTTCGGCAGTCCATTTGTACGGATTCTCCACGTTCATCAGGACGTTGCCGCCACCTTTGGCGGTTGCTGTAGCTACTTGCTTGCCGGCGGCATCCAGCAGTTCCAGGTCTACATTACCACTGCCTTTGAGGTCGATTTTCACGTTCAGGGAACCGTCTTTATAGGCTTCGTCCAGGTCGGGAGTGATGCGGATATCCTGAATACGCTTCTTACTGCGGGCATAGAGATAGCAATCGCGTCCTACGCCACTGAAGCGGAAGAAGTCCTGGTCTTCCAGATACGTACCGTCGCACCAGCGGAATATCTGGAAGGCGATAAGGTTCTCCTGTCCCGGTTTCAGGTAAGAGGTGAGGTCGAACTCGGCTTCCAGTTTGCTGTCTTCGCTGTAGCCCACATAGCGGCCGTTCACCCACAGGTAGATATTGGAGGTGACGGAGCCGAAGTGCGCAATGATATCCTTGCCTTTCCAATCGGCGGGAACGACGACTTCGCGACGGTAAGAGCCTACGTGGTTGTTCTGTGTGGGGACTTCGGGAGGATTGTTCCGGAACTGGTTACGCCAGGCGTAGCCGACGTTCACGTAGATGGGGTCGCCGTAGCCGTTCAACTCCCACACGGCGGGGACTTGCATGTTGTTCCAGCTCTTGTCGTCGAAGCCCAGTTTCCAGAAGTCGGCAGGACGCTGGTCGGCATTGGGTACCCAGAAGAACTTCCAGGTGCCGTTCAGGGTCATGTAGTTAGCAGATTTGGCTTTTTCGCCTGTCATGGCGGCATCTGCCGATTCGTAGGCAAAGTAGTTGGCGTGCATCGGTGCACGGTTCACGGCATTGACGCCCGGGTCAAGCCACTCTTTAAAGGACTGTGCATTGGCAGTCAGCGCCAAGGCGGCAAAAAGTCCGGTGATGAAATGTTTCTTCATGATATATTAATATTATATTTAGTAGCGGTACGAAAAAACGTCTTGCATACCGCTACAAAGTTAAGATGATTCAATGAATCGATACGGAGAATAATAGTTCAAAAAGAGGGGGGATAAAGACCAAAACACAGAGGCACGGAGGCGCAGAAGAGGTTTCTCTGAGAGTTGAACACGAAGGCGCAGAAGGTTTCTCTCTAAGAGTTGAACACAGAGACACGGAGGCACAGAGGAGGTTTCTCTGAGAGTTGAGTACAGAGGCACAGAAGGTTTCTCTCTGAGAGTTGAGCACAGAGACACGGAGACACAGAGGGTTTCTCTGCGACGTAGTCGCCCTCTCTGTGTACTCTTGTCCGGGTTTCTTCTTAAAAAGAAAAATAAAACTCTGTGGCTCTGTGCCTCTGTGTTCGAACATAAATTCTCAGTTTTCAGTTTTAATGTACCTCATCCTGTCTCTTGATGTACCTCATTCCACCTGATGTACGAACAGAACATAGATGACTATAGACCTTAAGGTACAATCATACCCAATGATTGTAGGAATCATACCCAATGATTGTACCAATCATACCCAATGATTCCTACCCCACTATACGAGGGTTCCCGGATGAGGTTTACTATCAGATACATTCAATCGCTTTATCCAATCGCTAAGTTATCATTCACCCTCCCCCTCACAAACACGTATCACCGTAAACGAATAGGCAGGCATGGCATAGGCGAAGCTGTTTCCTTCTACCTCAAAGCCGGAAGAAACAGGTTTCGCACCACGGTCTTTCGGGTCGCCGGTCAGTACCGTCTTCGTTGCCGAAGGATTCACCAACGTAGCACCGTCCAGCGTCACTTGGGCAGAGACTTCTACAGGAAGCATATTCACCAGCTTCACGATATAATCCCCCGTACCGCCATCCTTCACAACGGAAACTCCTACACGCTTCGTCACTGCATCCCAACCGTTATTCAGTTTCACCTCAGAAGCAAGATACTCGTTGCCGGAGTTCTCACCGTACATAAGCTGCGTATAGTAACCTACGGTAGGCTTCACCTCCGTGTTATTGAAGTAAATCAAGTCCGGATTCCACTGCGTACGCCCCTCTTTGGCAAGCAGCGGAGCATACGAAGTCATTTCCACGATATCGCCGTTACGCTCTACCGCCGTCAGATACAGAGCCTCGGCAAGCGCCGTTTCCACGTTATTGGGGCGTCCCGGCAGGTGGGCGGCATACTCGCCCAGGTAGACTTTCGCCTTGCTGCGGTCGTAACGGTCGTAATAATCCTGGTTGTGAATCAGCCAGCCCGGTTCCACATAATAATGCTCATCCACCATCGGCACGCCCAGCTCAGTGGCAAAGTCCCAACCCACTTCATAGTCAGTGCCTTCATAGAACGGACCGGCAGTGCCAATCACCGTTACTTCGGGATATTTCTCCCTGACGGCATCGAATATCATCTTGAAACGCTCCGTAAATACCTCCGTAACCATGTCCTCGTTGCCGATGCCGATATACTTCAGGTTGAACGGCTTCGGATGCCCGGCTTCAGCGCGCTTCTTGCCCCACGGGGTCTTGCGGGCGTCTCCGTTGGCGTACTCCACGAGGTCGAGAACGTCCTGGATGTATTGCGGCATTTCTTCCATCGGGATGCCGCCCTGTTGTCCCATGCAGGTCAGTTCATCGTGAGAGTGGTGGGCGCAGGAGCCGGAGTTCTGGCAGGGAACGCCTGCCGCTACTATCGGTACAGGTTCGGCGCCCATATCTTCGCAGAAGAGGAAGTATTCGTGGTATCCCAGTCCGCGCGTCTGGTGATATCCCCACAGGTTGCGCAGAGGCTTGCGGGCTTCCAACGGACCGATGGAACCTTTCCAGTCGTAGATATTGTCTATACCATCGCCATGAGCCACACATCCGCCGGGGAAACGCACGAAGCGGGGACGAAGGTCGGCAAGCGTCTGTGCAAGGTCGGCGCGCAGACCGTTCTTACGGCCCTTGAAAGTGTTCTGCGGAAAAAGGGAAATCATATCCAACGCATACTTGCCGGGGGCAAGGGGGGTGATGGTCAGTGCGGCATCCGCGGCGTCGGCGGTTGCTGTCAGTACGGTGCGTTGGTTCTTCCAGTCTTTGGAGGCGATGGAAAGGGTGGTGGCTGCCACTTCCCTGCCATCTTTGGTCTGCAAGGCGACTTTTACTTTTCCGCCTTTGGCATTTAGCTTCCCGCCTTCGGTAGCAAGCACTCTTGAGAAGAGGGAGAAGTCGTACTTCTCGCCTTTCTTCAGGGCGATGCCGTCGAAGCCGGTATTCATCAGGGAAGCACCGGGGGTGTTTACTTCAAATACGGCGTAATGGGAGTTGTTGGGGTGGATGGGGACGTCGGTTGCGATATTCAGTGTGGCATCGCTTCCCTGTAAAGTCCAGGAGTGTGTACTGTTCCAGTTACGGTCGTCGCCACGGTCGGTAGGGGTGTACTCGAAGTCACGGTTCTGTATCAGTTCGGCGTACAGGCCGCCGTCGGCAGCATAGTTGATGTCTTCAAAGAAGATGCCGATAAGGTTACTACTGATACTCTTGGCTTCACCCGCCTTTACGCAGATGGTGGCTTCTACGGGTTTCAGGTTGGCAAAGCGGACAGGGTCTTGTTCCGTGCGTTCGGCGTACAGTGTGCGGCGGTATTTCTTGGCTTCGGCGTAGCGGGTGATTTGCAGGACTGTGGAATAAGGCACTTCCTGCACCCGGCCTTCCTGTTCCCGGCCGTTTATCACGAGTTTCTTTGCGGTAGTGGGGAATACGTCTTTCGGTTCGTACTTGCTACGCTCTGCCGGAGAGAAGTATTTCTGGGCTTCCCACGTCTGCAAGTCGGAGGAGGTGACATAGGCAAGTGCTTCGCCGGTGTTGGTAGCTGCCCAGATGCAATGCCATTTGCCGTCGGCGCGGGTTTGCATCAGGTGGGGGTTGAACATTGTCTTCGCACGTCCCCAGGGACCGAAGTCGGAGTTGACGTAGGCAAAACCGTCTGCTACGCTGAACCACTTTTCTCCATCGGGACTCCAGGCGAACTTCAATCCGCTTTTGCCGTCGTGGTTGGAGTATGAGAAGAGGTAGACCCGGTCGGGTTCGTTATCTACCTTTGCTTGCACAGGGAGTGCAAGGGATAGTAGCAGGGAGAAAGTTAAAAAGGTTATTAGTTTCATTGAATTATGAATTATGAATTATGAATGGGCTGCGCAATACAAGTAATTTTTTAGACGCGGATGACGCGGATTTTTAAATGCTGCGCTATGTTAACTCATCCGGAAGATAACCGGAAGAAGAAAGAGATCCGCGTCATCCGCGTTATCTGCGTCTAAAAAATTACTTGTATTACGCAGCAGCCTGATTGAAGCTTACGACCGCTAAATTATCATTCGCCCCCATCACCTCACCTACTTCTTCCAGTACTTCTTCAACCTGTCCGCCTCCTTCTTCGTAATATGAATCACCGCACCATGCTTGGGAGCCGTAAAGTTAGCAGCTTTCATCACCCCTTCGTTGAAGTGTCCCAAATGCGTGAAATTCACAAAGTCAGTCGTTTCGCTAAAGCCGAAGTTATGAGGTTTGATACTAAAGATGTCATACATCACCACCCACTTGTCCTCACCGATGCGCTTCCATACATTGGGCGCTTCGCAAGCTCCCGGCTCCGGGTCAACCCAATCCGGCAGATACGTGTAACCGCGGTTGATATCCTTGGAAACTGCCTGTTTGATGCCCCCCGTCTCTTCTTGCGCCACATAGAACATGTGGTATGTGTCGCCTACCTTCGTGATATCCGCATCAAGAACCGATTTAGCCGCATCAGGATAATTGAACAACAGACGCGGCGCTGTCTCCAGACCGTCAAACTCCTCATTCGCATACGCATAATAGAGCATAGTCTGTGCATTGCCCATGCGTATGGTGAAGTACAACATAATTCTGCCTGCACGTTCATCGTAAATCAATTCGGGTGCCCAGAAACAACCTACTTCATCGTACCCCGGGAAAGACTTGTCTATGCGGACTACATGGTGCGTCCAGTTAATCAAGTCCTTCGATTTCATCAGTACCAATCCCCGGTTGTTGCCCCATCCGTACTTCTCACCGTCTCTCTCCCAGCGCGTATCGCGCAGTCCGCTCCTTTGGGCGTAGATGTGCAAATCGGTCATTGCTATGTAGAAAGTGCCATCCGGCGCACGGTAGATGTACGGGTCGCGAATGCCTTTCTGCTCGGCAATCGTATCACCCGCTATGATGGGCTGACCGTTATTTACATCCGTAAAAGTATATCCGTCATCGCTCAAGGCAAAGTACAGGTCGTGCGTTTCATCTTTGAAGTAAGTAAACAGGTAAGCGCCCATCTCCTTTTCATCTGTCTTCCATTCACGGGTCAGCACTGCGCCGCCTTCCGGTTGAAGGGTCAGTTGCAGCTTACCGTCAGCCTTCAGTTTCACCTGTTTCAGTTGGGGTTGCAACTGCTTATCGTCATCATAAAGAGAAATGGTCTGCCCGGCAAACATAGGAAGTTCGAGTGTCAGCTTCAGCGGTTCCTTCGTACCATTGACAGCCGCTACATACCACTGACTGCCATGACGGCGGGCAACCACCGCATATTTCCCCGGATAACCGTCGATAAAACGAGTCTCATCCCACGTTGTCGGCACTTGCTTCATAAAGTCGAGGCAAACTTGCGGGGCATCCGTCAGATTATTGGGAGCTAATGCATAATTCTGAATAGGATTCTGGAACAGTACGGCAGTAGCCAACTGAAATCCGTCGGTAGTGCGGCGTGTGGTTCCGCCGTCGTTGCCACGGTTCAACCGTTTGTTCAGGAATGTGCCACCAAACTCCATGCTGCCCACCGTGTTACGGATAAACGGGTGCAAACAGGCATTGAAGGCTTCCTTATCGCAGGCGTGCTGACTGAAAACCAAGTTCTCGGAAGCCAGAATTGCCTCGCTGCCTACATAATTGGGATACATGCGCTCCCACCCTCTCGGCAGTGTACAACCGTGGAAAATAACCATCAGTCCATGGTCGTCGGCATCGCTCAGGATAGCTTCGTACTGGCGCATGGTCTCCTGCTTATCTCCGCCGAAGAAGTCTACCTTGATACCTTTGACGCCCTGTTCCTGCAACCACTTCATTTCACGCTTGCGGGCAATGGGGTTATCCATCAGGTTGGTGGGGCCTTGCTCTATGTCATTCCAGTAACCGCTGGAACTGTACCACAGGAATACATCCACCCCTTTGCCCTGGGCATAGTCAATGAGAGATTCCATACGCTTATGGCCGATGCGGGTATCCCACCAGTTGTCTATCAATACATATTCGTACCCCATGGCGGCGGCAAGGTCGACATAACGCACCTGGTCGTCGTAGTTGATGCTTCCATCCTGCCAGAGAATCCAGCTCCATGTGCCGCGTCCCATCCGGTAGTCGTGCTTCGTTTCATACAAGGGTTCTACAACGTCCCACACCACGGTAGTTTCTACGATAGGTTTCAGTGTTTCACCTACCGTAATGGTGCGCCACGGGGTGGAGCCGGGCAGAGAGAAAGCCGGGGCAACTGTTCCGTTGCCATTATTCTCTTCGGGCATAGGGAAGGCTATCGTATAGAGATTACCATTGGTAGCATCACTCAGGCGGGAGCCGCAATAACGGCTGTCGACACCTGTTTCGCTGACGAGCACCCATCCGTCTTCACCCACACGGTAGAGGCAGGGGAAGGTATATCCATGTCCGAACTGCGAACGCACATTCATCGGGACGTCTGCTTTGTATTCTTCTTCATAACTGGGCTTGGTACGTTTCCAGCCTACCATGGCATTACTCTGGGGAGTGAGGAAGGTGGTGGTTTTGGCGGGGAAGCGGAAGCCGGTCTTTTCGTTATCGACAATGATACTGCCCGTCTCGCCCTGTCTTGGCAATGTATAGCGGAAGGCAACGTCGTTGTTGCTTATGCGGAAGGTCACGTCTATCTTTTGTCCTTTCGCATTGGTGAAGGCGCATGTCAGTTCGTTGGCGAGGTAGTGAATACGGGAGGCTTTGATACGTGTCTGGGTATAGACGGTATCAATCTTTCTCTCTTTATGACCGGTCAGCTTCAGGGCTTTCGCGAAGTCGCCTGCGTTGGTTTGCATTCCCAGGGGGGATGACTCGAGCATCTGTTTGCCGTTGTAGGTAAGGGAGTAGGATGCTTCTCCCCCTTCCGGGCACGAAACGGTTAGTTGCAACTTGCCGTCAGGGCCACCGACGGTTACATCTTGTGCAGCCAGCGGCAATGCGGCTGCCATACATAAAAAGGCTAATCCTTTGAGTTTGTTTCTCATATTTATAAAGTGTATTTCGAGTAAGTAATGATTTTAGGCGCGGATTACGCGGATTACACGGATTAATTGCTTGCGCTATGATTACTTAAAAGAAAAAAGAATCTGTGTAATCCGCGTAATCCGCGCCTAAAATCTAAATTATCTTCAAAAAGTAGGAGTTACCCGCTTAATCGTTCCGTCTTCATTAAACTCCATGCGGTCAATGCACACTTCCCGGTGAGTACCCGGACTATCTTTCAGATAATTCTTATTAATACGATGATAAACGATATACCACTCATCGGTACCCGGAATTTGCAATATCGAATTGTGTGCAGGGCCATAAATCTCTTTGTCCGGATGCTGAATCAGGACGATAGGGTCTTTAGCCACTTCAATAGGGCCGAGCGGAGATTTGGAAGTACCATAGACCACATGATAATTGGGCGACCCGGTATCATCTACCGACCACATAAAGTAATAGAGTCCATTGCGGTAAAATACATAAGGCGCTTCACGGTATGCATAGTCCTGCAAGGTTCCTCCTTCAGGGGTCATTACCGTGAGAGTCTTCTTTTTAATAGAAACCATATCCTTATTCAATTCCGCACCTGCCATATAACCATTTCCCCAATACAGATATGCCTTACCGGAAACCGGGTCAGTGAAAACATCCACATCAATCTGCTGGCCACGGCCTACGGGAGATTCCGTAATAACAGGCTCACCCAAATCGGTAAACGGGCCGATGGGAGAATCCGCAACAGCCACCCCAATCTGTTTACCACCTTTCTTTATAGGGTTTCCGCTATAATAGAAAAAGTATTTGTACTCACCCTTTATCAGCTTCTCTTCGATACACGGCGCCCATGCATTTCCATTGGCCCAGGGCACCTGGTCTGACTTCAAGTCAAGCATCACACCCTCGTATTTCCACTTCTTCAAATCATCCGAGGAGAAAACGGTAAAGTACCATCCACCCCAACCGGGTTGCCCGTCGGTGGTAGAATAGATATAATATTTCCGGGTTTGATGTGAATATAGTATTTCGGGGTCGGCATGAAAACCCGGCAATATGGGGTTATTGGGCAATGCACCAAGTTCATCCGGCTTGCCCCACCTATCAGTGATAGCTATCAATTCATCCCGGGTAATCGGGATAACTGTACCGTGACGGGGATGGAAATTCATCTTCACTTCGCTGTCTATCACCTTGAAGTTCTTCAGGTCGGTGGTTTCCGTAAACTGATACCTGCCTTTTGTATATACATCATACATCAATATATACTTGTCCTGATTAATCAGTTTAAACGTGCCTGCACCTTCCACGGCATCCGTTGTCTGCTGCTTGTAGTCGGGTTCTTCGTCCCACTTTCCGGAGGTCAGGGAACGGGTAGTGGCTACCTTGATGCCGTTTCCGTGCCCTTCGGTCTTATAAAACAAATGGTATACGCCATCCTTATATACAATGTCGCCATCAATACACGACTTCTTATTCTCCGGAATAAAGAACGGCTTCGGTTCGCCTTCCAAATCCGTAAAGTCCTTGTTGGCGTATGCATAATAAATCACGTCGGCGCCGTCATCGTACTTCATAGACCAGTAAACCATATACTTCCCGGCTTCCGGGTCATAAACCGTTTGCGGCGCCCATACCCTTTTCAGCTTTTCCTGTCCGGAGTAGCGTTTCTGCATATTTACGACGGAGTGTTGCCAATGCACAAGGTCGTTGGATTTCAGCAATACCATTGCGCGGTTCGAGTCCCAACCGTTACCGGACACCATATCCGTGAGAACCATGTAGAACGTTTTTCCATCCTGGCTACGCAGAATATGCGGGTCGCGCACACCCCCGGTAGAACTGATTACTTTGGAATCAAGCACAGGATTGCCGTCATTCAGCGCCCAATAAGTATGTCCATCCATACTCACGGCATAGCACACGGCTTCCTGACTGATGTGGTTCCCTGTAAAATAAGTGAATAAATAGGCTACATAATCTTTCTCAGGAAGAGACGCCTGTTGTGAGAAAGCCGGGAATACGGATAGTAACAAAGCGATTGCCACAGCTCTTATTCGCAATATAAATACTGCCTGGTTTTCCATAATAATATTATATTAAAACATTTAGAGAGTGTAAAAATAACACTTTATAGGGCATACAACAAATAAAGTGTATATGTTACACAACATATACACTTATAAGTTCTATCCGCTCAATGCTAATTCAAAAAACGTACCATCTCGCAAGCGGCCAGCAAGAATGCCCCTACTCCGAAGTTGGATGTAGAGTTGGCATCTACCACTTGTCCCGGAATGGCCTTTTCGCCGATGGGCTGCACGTAGCCAACGCGTCCGTCGGGCTGCAAGGCGACAGTCGTCAGGTAGTTCCAGGATTTCTCTACGACCGGTTGATAGGTGTCCTTATCCAGAAAGCCGTTATTCATACCCCACAGCAGACCGTAGGTGAAGAATGCCGTACCGCTGGTTTCCGGTCCGGGTGCATGTTGCGGGTCGAGCAGGCTGCGTGTCCAGTAGCCTTCCGGTTGCTGGCAGGCTGCCACGGCTTTTGCCATAGCCTGAAAACGGTCGATATATTCCCGGCGGTATTTATCCGTTTCGGGCAAGTCTTTGAGTACTTTAGCCAGGGCGGCAAGCACCCAGCCGTCGCCGCGCGCCCAGAAGTCCTTTTTGCCGTTCGCGCTTTTATGCTTGGGGTAGATGTATTTCCCGTCGCGGTAGTAAAGGGCGTCCTCGGGGTCGTACATCAGGCTGTCGGCAAATGCCCAGTACTCGTGCAGTTTCTCCAGATAAAGCGGGTTTTCGGTTATCTTATACAGTTTCGTCATGACGGGCATCACCATATAAAGGCCGTCCGCCCACCACCAGTAATTGCGACGGTCGGTGCTCATCTGATACTCCATTACTTCGCGCGCACGGGCTATCTTCTGCGAATCGGGCGCGATGTTATAGAGGTCGGCATAGGTCTGGAAGCAAATCTGATAGTCGCCAAAGAGCACGTAGATGTCGCTTTCTCCATAACCGTATCGCCATTCGGCCTTATTGTCCGACTTGGCGCCTTTCCATTCATTGTGCTCCGCCCATGCCTTGGAGTAGTCCATGAATTTCGCTTCGCCGGTGAGGAAGTACGCTTCCATGTTACCCGTATGGTAGGCGGCATTGTCCCAGAAGGAGCGTCCGTGCTTCGGATGCTGCTCCTGCCAATAGTTATTCACTTTATAGATGATGTCCACCACCTCTTTAGCCTTATCCCGGGAAGCGGAACAGGCTGACAGTCCGCCCATGTAGAGGATTAAAAGCATCGCTTTTACTAAAAACTTTTTCATATACTCTTCGTTTTTTTATTTAATATAATCAGATTCTTCGTTTACAGTCATAAAAGGTGACAAAAAGGCTCTTTCCGAAGGTCTCTATAACCGGAGGTTGGAGTGAGCTTAATTCAGTCGTATACTGAATGCCATTCAGTCGTATACTGAGCCCTATTCAGTCGTATACTGAACCTATCTCA
Organism: Bacteroides sp. UBA939; assembly: GCF_002293435.1. Lineage (GTDB taxonomy): Bacteria > Bacteroidota > Bacteroidia > Bacteroidales > Bacteroidaceae > Bacteroides. The sequence goes on from NZ_DBDF01000205.1 coordinate 20,422, forward strand.
GTCGTATACTGATTCCACCCCCCTCAGAAGGTGCTCTCGATGGGGCTTTTGAGGCAATAGACTGAAATAGCCGAAAACACCCCTGTCACTCCGAATTATTGACTTCGAGCACATACACCGGCTGAGGTTCAAAGTCAACCGTCTTCTCGCCGTCGCCCTGCCTGGTGTGCTGCACGAAGAGGTGCAGACGGTGCTTTTGCTTCCACAATTCCGTGTCGTGCGACGGCTCCCAGGCATCCACTGCAAAGTCTGTCAGGTCGGTGACAGTCCATTTACCGGTGCCCACGGCCGATGTGTGCGCCATGGACACACGGCTTCCACGCTCTTCGTCGCGGAAGATGTAGAAGATTTCGCTGCCATCTACCACGATACGCGGACGGGCGATGGGAATCATCTTCGTGCCGCCGCCTTTGAGTGAGAAAGGCGTACGGCGTCCCGAAACCCGGTGGTTGTGCCACGTCACGCCGTCATACCACACGATGCGGTATTGCGGTACTTCACTGTCCGCATTGCGCCAGTACGTGGCGATATACGGATTGCCGCCTGCATCGGCGCTCATGCTGGTTTGGTTTATCAGTTCCGAGTTCTGGGGAATGCGGCAGGCGTATTCCGCATTCGCGGCGCGGATGGGCAGGTCGTATTTCTTGCCGTCCGTCCGGTACCACGTCACGCCGTTGTCGAAGGAGCGGGCGTAGCAAAGGTCGTGGTTGGTTTCCACGTTCCACGTTTCGCGCCACACCCACGACAGGTGGATAGTGCCGCGCTCGTCCACATAGAGTTGCCAGTAGGCATTGCGCTGGTCTTCGCCGTCTATCAGTACATCCTGCACGCGGTTCCACCGCTTCTCTTTGACGGAATAACGGTTCATCACCAGATTGCCGCGTCCGGAGGAGCCGGAACGGTAGACAAACAGCAAGTCTCCCCCATTCAGGGAATAGAACTCGGGATACGTCACGTTTTCTTCGTCTACACCGGTCATCGGTTCCTTATCTCCCAGTTCCAGCGAATGGGGGGCGGTGCTGCGGCAATAATTCAGCCGGTTCCCGTGATGGTCGAACGATAAATGCAGATAGCCATCCCCGTCGAGCATCATGCTGATGATGTTGTGGGCATCCTTTACGTTTCCCCGGTATTGCGTGCGCGAGAGTGTCCACCGGTCGGTGTTCAGTTTGCGCTTACCCAGCGTCAGGTAGCCGTCCGCATCATAATAACAGATGTATTGTTCATCGCCCTGTGTCACCAGAGAGTTGTTTCTGAATACGGTGGTATTGACTGAGGTACGGCTATATCCTTTCCCAACTTCTACAAGGCGGGATTGCTGCGCCCGGAGGAAGGTGAAAGCCATCAGGGAAACCAGAAAGAAAAGTAGAATGCATCGGTTCATGATATTGCTTGTTTAATTTATACTGAAGTTAAAGGAGTTAGGGGAGTTATCACTTCGTTAGGAGNNGAGTTAAGGAGTTAAAGCCAATAGTCTTGTTATATGTTTCACGGAGTATCGGCTTTAACTCCTAAGCCAACTTGTTGGCTGATAACTTCTTTAACTCCTATAACTCCTTTAATGAACTTCTAACACTTATTCATAAGCATGGTCTTTCGGGAAGTCTTCACCGTCCCATGCCTTCTTTGAAGTCCAGGGCAGTGCGGCATCCGTCCAGAAAGGGTCGTCGGCAGGTAGCCCCAGAGGCAGGAAAGCCAGTGAAGCCAGGTATAAACTGCCGTTATTCGTGTACCAATCCGAGATATCCGGTTGCGAGCCGTTGAAACCTAAGATAAGGAAGCCCTTCTCATTGAAATTCCGGTTATCGCCAAACATGCGCTGAACGACTGCCGTCATTGCAGCGCGTACCTGTCCGGCAGGCAATTCCTTGGGCAACCAGCCACGCAGGGACAACAGGGCAAGCGGCTGCAACACCGCCGTGCGGTAAGTGATGGAGCGTCCGAACACGGGGAATGTACCCTCAGGCGAGATGAAGCGTTCCAATATCATGCCGAAGCGCTGCATACGCTGCAATGATTTCTGGAAGTGACCGTTCCACGGGTTCCTGATATTATTATTCTTGCCGGCATCTACCAGCACCTCCAGGCATTCCACGTACATCGGGTGGAGCACAAAGCTATTGTAATAGTCGAAGGCGAAATGCTGTCCGTCACTGTACCAGCCGTCACCCACATACCATTCGTTCACTTTGCGCAGGGCAGAGGTGATGCGGTAATCATCTGCCTGCGCACCTGCCTTCTTCAGGAAGCACTCGATGGTGGAGGAGAACAGCAACCAGTTGGTATAAGGAGGATTTACCCGGCGTAATTGCCGGAACTCGGCGACGTAGCGTTCTTTGGTCAGGCTGTCCAGCGGCATCCACAGCGCATCATATCCACGCAGGAAGCTCTCTGCTATAAATGCGGCGTCTACCAGCGGCTGACCTTCTTTTCTCCATAGCAGATAGTCTTTGCTCTCCGGGTCTACGGACTGGGCGTAGCTCTTCAAAGCCCATTCACGCAATTGCCTGCGCTGCTTGCCCTCTGCCGTATCATCATCCGGCAACGATAGCCACGGCGCCACACCTGCCATCAGCCGTCCGAAGCATTCCATATAGGTCACCCGTTTGTCGCGGCCGTCCCAGGAGGGGCTTAGCTCTACCTGCATATCCTCCTGCAACTTGCCTTCGCTCATGCTGCTAAGTACGGGCGCCGCCATCTGATACAGGACTCCCGCCCACAACTCCCGGTCGGTCTTTACCTTCTCCGGTTTCTTCTTAGCCGAGGCATGGATAGGAACCAGCAATGCCACGGCCAACAGTAACCATACGTATTTTCTTGATTTCATATTATAACAGGATAAGTTGTTTTCATCGTTACAAATATATCTGTTTTCAGAATTACATTTACTATAACCTTCATTGTTTTTGATATACCCTTACGTAATCTATCTCATAACGCATCGGAATGGCTTTATCATCTATTTCTCCACCATTTGCACCGCCAAGCGCCAAATTCAACAAAATATATTGTGGCTTGTGGAAAGGATTCGTTCCCCTACCGATGCTGCCATTGATGGTTTCACTCAAAGGAACTTCATTCAGCAACTCATCATCCAAGTAGATTTTAATCGCCGTTTCATCCCAATCCATACGCCAGATATGGAACTTATCCGCCCATTGCGGGTCTTTATCCGTGAAGTGGATAAAGGGAATTGTTTTAGTATTCCACTTCGCATTCGAACGCCTGTCGGTGCCCCAGGCGGCATTTGCCAGGATATGCGGTTCACCCTTGATGCGATAGTACTCCATGATATCAATTTCACCGCACGAAGGCCATTCCATGCCACGCCCCAACGTCCAGATAGCCGGCCACGAGCCTCCACTTACAGGAATCCGGGCACGAACTTCAAATCTGCCATACAGGAACTCTTTCTTGCCGGCGGTAGTTACACACGCAGAAGTGTAGTCTATGAACTCCCTTTTCCTCCGCCAGTTATCACTCCCGGCTTCATACCGGGGATTCTTACGTCCTTTCTCTTTTCGCGCTTCGATAATCAGTTTGCCGTCCTCGCAACGGGCATTGCCTTCCTGATACCACTGCGCCTCTTCATTACGCACAAAGCCATTCTCATAATTCCAAACGGTGGCATCCGGACGACCGTCTGCATCAAATTCATCACTCCATACCAGCTTCCAATCCGATTGCCCGAACCACTTATCTACCCATTCCACGAAAGGAATACCTTTCTCATTAAAGCGAATCGGCAACCAGATGTACCGTGAATCCATCAGGCTTTTCGGACGCCATACATCTGTAGAGAACAACGGGCCTTGGGAGAAGGAGCTTAAGCCGGGGAAAGCGTACAATAAGTTCATGGAAGGGTCGAACACGCTGTTTACCAATTATCCCAATAGCGGCAGCTCCGAAATACGTGCCTGGTGCCATGAGACGGTTGCCAGGGACTGGCAGAAATTCCGCTCTACGGAGAATTACAACAAGTTGTCCTACAACACGGCGTTCCCCTGGATGGCGGACAGTCCCGATGGAAAGGTGTCGATGAACTATGCCATCCTGAATGCCACACAGCAATGGGAGGTGCTTCGCCTCTATACGTTCAGGAAGTTTGAAGACGGCGTTTACTACCGGGATGCAAAGCTCGAAACGAATGCTGAAATCAAGTTCCGTCTGGCAGATATCCCGCTTCCTAATGGCATACTTCGTGTGGACAGGGTTTCATTCCCCGTCACCACTCAACTGCGCTATGGACATTATTCTCTGCCTGAACTGGGCAAGCCTATCGTTACGAAGGAGCAAAAGGCCGGAGGATATACCGCTTATAGTATGGATAACGGAGAGTATCAGACGGCGCTTATCAATCTTCAGGGCTGGTCGGCAGTGGAGTATGTGCAGACAGAAGGGTTGCATCCGGTGAGCAACAAATGTTCCGTAATCAATGCGGCGACTACTCATTCGGGCGATAAGCTCTTTATCACACTGCAATTATGGAAGAAGAGCGGCAAGCCGTTTACTAAAAAAGAGCTGACGCCTGTGAAGTCCTTCGAGCAGAAAGGAGACACGGTAACTATTCGTTTTTCGGATGGGACGGTGAAGACGGTATCGTTCCCCTAATGCCAGTTCGGAAGGAATAGTTATCTTTGCCGGGCTTACTTAATACAGCACCACCATGGCAGGCATCTACATACATATTCCATTCTGCAAGACACGCTGCATCTATTGCGATTTCTATTCCACCACACGGTCTGAATTGAAATCGCAATATATCCGTGCCCTTTGCCGGGAACTGACGGAGCGCAAGGAATATCTGAAAGGAGAAGCCGTCGAAACGATTTACTTCGGCGGCGGAACACCTTCACAATTATCAGAAGAGGATTTCAGGCAAGTGTTCGGCACCATCGAACAAGTCTACGGATTGGAACATGCAAAAGAAATAACTCTTGAAGCCAACCCGGACGACCTGACGGATGAATATACCGGAATGCTGTCCGCACTACCTTTCAACCGCATCAGCATGGGGATACAAACCTTCGACGATGCCACCCTGCAATTGCTCAACAGACGGCATAACGCCACGCAAGCCATCAAAGCAGTGGAGCGTTGCCGTCGTGCCGGCTTCCGGAATATCAGCATCGACCTTATCTACGGCCTGCCGGGCGAAACAAACGAACGCTGGAAGCAAGACCTGCAACAAGCCGTCAGCCTCCACGCGGAACATATCTCTGCCTATCATCTTACCTACGAGGAAGGAACTCCCATCCACGACATGCTACTCTCCCACCGCATCCGCGAAGTGGACGAAGAAAGCAGCGCCCTCTTCTTCTCCGACCTGACAGACACACTGACCGCTGCCGGATATGAGCACTACGAGATATCCAACTTCTGCCAACCGGGAATGTACTCCCGCCACAACACTTCCTACTGGCGAGGAATTCCTTATCTGGGATGCGGCCCTTCGGCACACTCGTTCAATACCCTTACAAGGGAATGGAACACCGCATCTCTGGAAAAGTACATAAGCTCCATTGAAGAAGGCCACCGGGAGTTTGAAACCGAATATCTGGACACCGCCACCCGCTATAACGAGTGTATCATGACCGCCCTGCGCACCATGTGGGGAGTGCCCATGCAGTATGTAGAACAAACGTTTGGCCCTGAGCTACGGCAATACTGCACGGATATGGCACGCCCCTACCTGCAAAGCGGCAAGCTGGAGTTAAAAGACAATCACCTGCGCCTGACACGCGAAGGGATATTCGTATCGGACGGCATCATCAGTGACTTGATGTTTATTGAGGACCTGCATTATTCATGCAGGCAATAGTCTGCCTGTATTATACATGCTTATGTACAATTATCCATGCAATAATTAGTTTATACTTTGATAGTATCTGTCATGCTGAGCGTAGTCGAAGCATCTCTTCTCCTGAAATACAACGGGAGAGGGAACCTTCGACTGCACTCTGACTATTCCTCAATGAAATAATAGAAGAGGTTTTGAGCGAAGCTAATGACAGATACTATAAGGTAAATAAACATGAGTACTTATTCTTTAAAAACGCTGCTTATGATTATTAGCAAAGCAACATTCAGATTTGAACACGGAGGCACGGAGATACAGAGTTTTTTTATTTCTTAATTTAGGCGCGGATTGCGCGGATGGCACGGAGTTTTTAGAAGAGGCGTTGTGTGGATGGTAATCACACTTGCTTTCGCTGCGGATGCTAAGATGCTGAAGGTGAAGAAATATTTGATTGGGGTTGTATTTCTATATAACTTTTTATATCTTTGCACTATGAGAGCGATAATTACATATAAGAATTATTTTAATGACTTTCTACAAAAGCTATCAAAACAAGAGAGGGGAAAATTTTTACGTGCGTTGGACTTGCTTGTGACAGAGGATAAGATACCGCATCACTATATTAAATTTATTAGAGATGGGGTGTATGAGTTTCGATCTAATTATGGGAATACAGAATTCCGCGTATTCTTCATTTATGACGGGGATACGATTGTTGTCTTATTCAATGCCTTCAAAAAGAAGACGCAGAAAACTCCTGGTAGTGAGATAAAGAAAGCGATAAAGTTAAAGGAGGAATATTATGCAGCTAAAAGAAATCAGTAAGGACATTTATGATGTCAGCGCATTGCTTGATGAAGTATTGGGAAAGGAAGGAACCCCCGAACGCGAAAAGAGCCGTGAAAAGGCATGGGAAGAGTATAATGCTCAAATCTTATTGGATGCCCGTAAAAATGCAAGACTTACGCAAGCGGAACTCGCCAAGCGCATAGGGGCAGATAAAGGTTATATATCAAGGATAGAGAGAGGGCTTACAGTTCCAACAGTTTCTACCTTATATCGAATTGCGGCAGCTATGGGACTAACCGTAGAGTTACGACCTATGTAAAATAAAGATGGAAGCGATAAATAAAGGAAATATATTACTCTATCAGACAGAAGATGGAGAATCCAAAATAGAAGTTACATTGGCTAATGATACGGTTTGGCTAACTACCGACCAGATGGCTGAACTGTTTCAACGTAATAAATCTACTATTTCACGGCATGTAAAGAATGTCTTTGATTCGGGAGAATTAAGCCCGAACTCAACTGTTGCATATTTTGCAACAGTTCAACAGGAAGGTAGCCGTAAGGTAGAAAGAAACGTAGTTTGCTACAATCTGGATATGATTATCAGTGTAGGTTATCGTGTCCAATCCTATCATGGAGTTCAGTTTAGAGTCTGGGCTACACAAGTACTGAGGGAATACCTCACAAGAGGTAAGGAGTTGATGATGAATGATGAATTATTAAACACAGAGCACACAGAGTTCCTTTCTTTAATTGAACACAGAAGTACTGTGTTTTAAGAAGAGAATATGAACAAGAAAGAGCACACAGAGAGGGCGACTACGTCGCAGAGAAAAAACTCTGTGCCTCTATACCTCTGTGTTTAATTTCTGTACCTCTGTGTTTAATTTAAAAAAGGAACTCTGTTTCTCTGTGTCCGAGCTATTTCACCGTCACCATCGTAGCCCCGAAACCATATTCCTGGAAAGAAGCATCCTGATGGCGGAAAGCCGGGTATTTACGCTTCAGTTCATCCAGCAACGCCTTGCGAAGCACGCCGTCGCCTTTACCATGAATGAAGACGATGCGCTGCTCGCGTTTATTCTTGTACTGTTCCAGCACTTCGCGGAACTTATCCAGCTGATAATTCAGCATCTCACTGTTACTCATGCCGCGAGTATCATCCAGTAGTTCTCCGATATGAAGGTCTATCTCTATAATGCCGTTCTGCCCGCCGCGCTTCACTATCGGTTGAGCCTTAGGACTCTCCACGGACTTCTTCTGCAACAAAGCTGACTGTAATTCTTCGGCGGATACATATACTTGCTTGGCAGGAACATCACTCTTCACCACATCATAAATCAAAGCAGGGGTTTCAAAGAACTCAGACTCCTGAAAAGTATGCAGTTTATAAAACTTCACCGTATCAATGCGAAGTTCCACGCTGACAGCCGGCTTTAAGGCAAAAGAGCGGCCGTCTTTCAAGGCAATGAACTGCACAGCTACGTGTTCACGGTCATTCAGTTCCGCCTTCTCAAACTCCTCCAACAAGAGTTTCATATTCGGCTCGATGATGCCGTGCGAACGGACATTCCACGCCTTTCCCTCGGCGCAGAGGTAGGTATAATACAGATAATAGTTACTGTCGTTCACCAGATAAGCCTCAAAAGGAGTAGTGCTGACAGCCTTGATATCTTCCGGGACGAAAGCCAGAAACACATTCAGAATATCTCCGCCACGCGTTTCCGGCTGATGGTAAACAGACACTTGCGGTCTGGACAAGCCTTCCGGTTCCATACCTTTCAATTCCGTACCTTTCAGTTCCGTACCTTTTCGTTCCGAACCAGACACGGTTCCCTGTTCCGGACGTGATATGGAAGCCTTTACCGGTTTCTCTTCTGTCCTCTTCGGGGCTGTTTTAGGCACAGGTTTCGCCAGATTGTAATCGTCCGTATCAATCACCACACAATCACGCACGGACATCGGAATATCAAATCCATCGGCATCCTCTACCAGCACAATGTCCTTTCCCTGAAACCTTTTCACGATTCCGCCTCCTACTTCATTGAGGAAACGCACTTTATCACCTATTTTCATCTTTGTTTCTATTTATTGTTTTACGAATTATATAAATCGGGAGTTATCGCTTCATTTAGGAGTTAGAGGAGTTATCAGCCCCCAAGGGGGCTTAGGAGTTAAAGCCGATACTCCGTTTATATGTTAGTTCTTCGGATTATTTCCCTGAAAGCTTTTCACCTTACCACCTGAAAGCTCTTCAGATAAAAACGTAGCAAGACTATCGGCTTTATCTCCTAAGCGAAGCGATACCCCCCTTAACTCCTAAGCCCTCTTGGGGACTGATAACTCCTGAGCGAAGCGATAACTAAGACCACAAAGATACGGCAACTCCATAAAAAAAGGTAGAAAAAAGACGATTAATATCCGTACCTTTGCCGCCTGTAAAGAAGTTTGTTATGAAAGAAGATCCGAAACATATCCGTATCAGCGAATACAATTATCCATTGCCGGACGAGCGTATCGCTAAATTCCCCTTGTCCGTACGCGACCAGTCCAAGCTCCTCGTCTACCGTCACGGCGAAATCTCCGAAGACCGTTTCACTTCACTCCCTTCCCATCTCCCTGCTGAAAGCCTGATGATATTCAATAACACGAAAGTGATACAGGCGCGCCTGCACTTCCGCAAGGAAACCGGCGCCCTGATTGAAGTATTCTGCCTGGAACCGATAGAGCCGAACGATTATGTGCTCAACTTCCAGCAAACCGAACACGCCGCCTGGCTCTGCATGATCGGCAATCTGAAGAAATGGAAAGAAGGCACGCTGAAACGGGAAATGGCTGTAAAAGGGCAGCCGGTTACTCTGACCGCTACCCGTGGCGAATGTCACGGCACCAGCCATTGGGTAGATTTCCGCTGGAACAACCCGGAGATAACCTTTGCCGATATCCTCGAAGTATTCGGTGAGCTTCCCATTCCGCCTTATCTGAACCGTGAAACCCGGGAGAGTGATAAGGAAACGTATCAGACGGTTTATTCCAAAATAAAAGGTTCGGTAGCCGCGCCTACTGCCGGACTTCATTTCACTCCCCGCGTGCTGGATGCACTGCAAGAGAAAGGTATCGAACTCGAAGAACTGACCCTGCACGTAGGCGCAGGAACCTTCAAACCCGTAAAGAGCGAAGAGATAGAAGGGCATGAAATGCATACGGAATACATTTCCGTCTCGCGCAGCACGATTAAGAAGCTGATTGCCCACAACGGGAAAGCGATTGCCGTAGGAACTACCTCCGTGCGAACACTGGAAAGCCTCTACCACATAGGCGTTACGCTGCTGAAGAATCCGGATGCAACGGAAGAAGAGCTTCATGTTCAGCAATGGCAGCCTTATGAAACGGCGGAAGAGACAGCAAATATCACTTCCACAACGGCGCTGCAAGCTATTCGCGATTATCTGAGCCGCCACGGCATGGAAACCCTGCATACCAGTACACAAATCATCATTGCTCCGGGGTATGATTATAAGATTGTATCCGCCATGGTCACAAACTTCCACCAGCCGCAAAGTACATTGCTGCTACTTGTTTCAGCCTTCGTAAAGGGCAACTGGCAAAGGATATATGACTTTGCATTAAGCCATGATTTCCGTTTTCTGAGTTACGGAGATTCTTCATTATTAATACCGTAGAATTATGAACAGCGATAATAACCTGGAAATGTTTCCCCTTGTCGACGAACAAGGAAATATCACCGGAGCCGCTACCCGCGGCGAATGTCACAGTGGCAGCAAACTACTGCACCCTGTGATACACCTGCACGTTTTTAACTCCCAGGGCGAACTCTATCTGCAGAAACGTCCTGAATGGAAAGACATCCAACCCGGTAAATGGGATACTTCCGTAGGCGGGCACGTTAGTCTGGGCGAAAGCGTAGAAATGGCACTGAAACGCGAAGTATGCGAAGAACTGGATATCACCGACTTCGTTCCTGAAACCGTTACTCATTACGTCTTTGAATCCACACGCGAGAAAGAGCTTGTCTTTGTACACAAGACCGTGTACGACGGCGAAATACATCCCAGCGACGAACTGGACGGCGGACGCTTCTGGACTATAGAGGAAATCAAGGGGAACATAGGCAAAGGTGTATTTACGCCTAACTTTGAAGGGGAAATCGGTAAGGTTATATCACTGGATGCCGGATAATATAAAAACAGAAGAGGCTGTGTCAAGAAACTCTTGACACAGCCCTCTCTTATATTTATTTGAATATCGACTTTACTTCGCCAATTCTTCAATCACCGTCATTATCTTCTGCCCGATTTCTTCAGCAGCTTCCGGCGTAGAAGCCTCACTGTACACACGAATAATCGGTTCGGTATTACTTTTACGCAAGTGTACCCACTTATCGGCGAAATCAATCTTCACACCGTCGATATCATTGATTTCTTCATTCTTATAAAGCTCCTTCACCTTGGCGAGAATGGCGTCAACATCCGTTTCCGGAGTCAGGTCTATACGATTCTTTGCCATAAAGTAGGGCGGATAAGTTGCACGAAGCTCGCTCACCTTCTTACCTTCATGTGCCAGATGGCTCAGGAACAATGCGATACCTACCAATGCATCACGTCCGTAATGGCTTGCCGGATAAATAATTCCGCCATTGCCTTCACCACCAATCACGGCGCCTACTTCTTTCATCTTGGTAGTCACATTCACCTCGCCTACAGCAGAAGCAAAGTACTCCTGACCGTATTTACGGGTAACGTCACGCAGCGCACGTGTAGAACTCAGGTTGGATACCGTATTGCCCGGAGTATGTTTCAGTACATAGTCGGCAACCGTCACCAGCGTATATTCCTCACCGTACATCTTCCCGTCTTCGCAAATCATAGCCAGACGGTCAACGTCCGGGTCAACAACGAATGCTACATCAGCCTTACCGCCTTTCATCAGGTTCATAATGTCTCCCAGATTCTTTTCCAACGGTTCAGGGTTATGCCGGAAGTCACCCGTCGGTTCGCAGTAGAGCTGCTCTACATGTTGCACGCCAAGTTGTTTCAGCAATTGCGGCAGAATAATACCGCCCACAGAATTCACACAGTCAATAGCTACGCAGAAATTCGCTTTCTTGATAGCTTCTACATCTACCAAGTCAAGCGCCAGTACACTATCAATATGTTTTTGATTATAGGTCAAATCTTTGCGATAAGAACCCAGATGATCTACGTCAGCAAAGTCGAATTCTTCAGCTTCGGCAATACGAAGTACTTCGTTACCTTCGGCAGCATTCAGAAACTCGCCACGTTCATTCAGCAATTTCAAGGCGTTCCATTGTTTGGGATTATGCGAAGCAGTCAGGATAATACCGCCATCGGCGCTCTCCATCGTAACGGCCAGTTCGGTAGTCGGCGTAGAAGCCAGGTCTATATCTACCACATCCCAGCCCATACCCATAAGAGTACCGACAACTACATTCTTTACCATTTCACCCGAAATACGGGCGTCACGTCCTACTACAATTTTATTGCTTTTTACCGTACATGTTTTGCGGATAAGAGTGGCATACGCTGCTGTGAATTTCACAATATCAAGCGGATTCAAGCCATCACCCGCTCCTCCGCCGATAGTACCGCGGATTCCAGAGATAGATTTGATTAGAGTCATCAGGTTATAATTAATTTAGAAAATCAGATTATGTTATACCATTATACTATGACTATGATTATTCACAGTTATTTATATATCTGATACTTTCGGATATCATAGTAGTAAGGGTATACGCTTTGCATTGCGTTATTGTGCCCCATCTTGGAAGGAACAATCAGTTTGACGTGTGCCATGTCACGCACATAGCTCAACGGCACCAACCAACCGGCAGGAACGGCGGACGATTGATACTTCCTATACATATATCCATCCATGAAAATACCGGCAATGGAAGAACTCGTTACCGTATATCTGAATTCATCTACTATTTGGGGGTCAAACAGATTAGTCAACGTGGTATCTTTTTCAACAAGACCATATTCCACAAAACGAACTAAGAGCAAATCATTATTCTTCATGGTATCGGCAAGATTTTCAGACCCTTTATCCACTATCTGCATATATACACCGCTGGCAAGCTGTACATACTCATTTTGTGATATATCCGTAGTTGAGTCGTTTCTATAAAACTCCGACTGAGATATAACCTTGATATCATTGTCTTTGATAAACGCATTGATAGCGCTTTTTTCTTCTTCCAGCATTTCCGCATAAGTCTTGGTGTCATCGCAAGCCTGGAAAGCCACGCTACATGCCAGCAAGGCTAAAAAGAACAATATAAGTTTCTTCATTATCTGCTATTTAGTAATTTCGTACAAAAGTATTCGATTTCATTGAAAGTAGAAAGCACTACGAAGAAACTTCGTATCTTTTAACCTTTGTACCTTGCTTTTTTTATCCTTTCGCATTGAGCAGAGGCTTAAACTTTTCCAAAGCACATTCCCAAACTCTCTTTGCTTCGTCCATCGTACCACAGAATTCACCGCCTGAGGCGTTCAAATGTCCACCTCCATTAAAGAATTCGGCAGCTATTTGGTTACAGGGAAATGTACCTACGGAACGAAGAGATACCTTGATTGTCGATTTCTCCGTATCTTCACGCAGAAAACAAGAACAAGCTACCCCTTTAATGGTCAGAGGAATATTTACAAAGCCTTCACTATCCCCACGTATATAATCGAAATGTCCCTGCTCTTTCTTGGTTAATGAAATCAGGGCGGCGTGATAGTCGGGATAAACTTGCATTTGAGACAGGATATAGCCCATCAATCGCAGGCGACTTTCGGAATATGTATTATAAACTTTCCGGTAAATATCATCTTTGTCTATACCTTTAGAAAGCAGTTCGCCGATTATAAAGTAGATTTCACGATTATTCGAATTGTAAGTAAAACCACCCGTATCAGTCATCATACCTGTATAGATACACTCCGCACATTCTTTCGTTATATCACCGAAATACCCCATACGGCACATCAACCTGAATACTAACTCGGAAGTAGAAGAAGCGCCCGGATGTGAGATTGTGATATCACAAAACTCTTCGGGAGACAAATGATGGTCTATTAACATCTTTTTACCTTTAGCAGCTTTTAAAGAATTTGCTATTGCCTCAATACGGCTCAAGGAGTTGAAATCCAGGCAACAGATAATTTCCGCTTCGGCTATCAGCTTGTCAGCAAAATCTTTATAATGATCATAGAGTAGTATATCTTTGCTACCCGGCATCCATTTCAGAAAATCAGGAAAAGCGTTCGGTACAATAACATTCGCTATCTTATCCTGCGAATTCATGAAGTGCCACAATCCAAGTGAGGAACCGATTGCATCACCGTCCGGCGCTACATGGGCAATGATAACAATTCTTTCCGCATGCCCCATCCATCTTTCAAAACGATCTATTTTAGCTTGCTCTATTACTTTGGTCAACATATTCTTAGTTACTATTTGAAGATTTTTGCTCAACAATCGGAAAAAACTCCTCTCGCCTATACAATTGAAACGGCAAAAGTACGAAAAAGTTCTGTAGTTGACGGAAAGTAACAAGAGTTTCTTTAGTCTTCGTATTCCATTATCTTCCTCAACGGAGCCAGTAAACGTTCCAACACATTCCGGTCTGCCAATATAATATCCGCCGTACCCTTCAGTTCACGTACGGTGGGGAGTGTTTTGCCATAATTTGTGCGCAAGCCCTCCGGCAAAGTGATTTCCACAATATATACTCCGTCTTCTGTCGGAACCGGAGAAATGCTCTCCACTCTTCCTTTTACATAACCGAATTCCTGATCGGGATAATTATCCATACGTACATGTACCTTCTGTCCTACCTGCACCTTTCCTGAACCTTGCAAAGGAAGTTTTGCCTTTCCAACCACTTTCGAGTCACCGGACGGTTGTACTACAAAAACCGTCTCCCCCGATTCCACATTCTGGTTGCGGCTCCAGACTGTCATAAAAGTTACCTTACCGGAAACCGGACTGCGAAACAAATAGTTCTGTTCCCACGAACTCAATTGAGCCTCGAGCTGTTCAACTGCATTTTTCAATTCGAGTCTACGGTTTTGCTCTTCGTCATAAGCCTGTTTACCCAAATCTAACAAGTTTTCTTCCTGCTGCTCCAACTGCATTTCTGCCTGCAACAAACTCATGCCGGAAGTTTCTCTGGTACGAAGACTTTGCAGATAACGGCTACCCGACTCTTCAAATTCCGCCGCAATCATAGCATCTCCTTCAAAAAGAATGGAATCCCTGTCATACATACTTTGCGCCAATTTCATTTCCTTTTCAGTCAATGCGCGCTCACGCTGCACCAGGTCGAGATAAGAACGCTGTCCTGCCAACTGTTTTCTCCCGGCATTCAATTTCTTCGCATAATAATCCTGCTCAACAAAACGGGCATAATCCGAAAGAGCTGTAATGAAAGAAGCATATACAGACTGTAGCTCTCCCAACTGCAAACGTTTACCTGTAAAATATGCCGTTCCTTCATCCGGACTATAACCGGCCGATTTCCATTTTTTCATAGAATCTGTCAACCACAGCACATCTTCCGTTACAGAGGTATTTTGAATTACCCCCAAACGTTCGCCCACCTGTACCATACCACCGTTATTCACATACAAGGTATCAATCTTCCCCGCCGAGCGCGCCAGGATAAAGGCAGGAGGTTCTTCAGTGGTCAGCGTTACTTCCGCCTGCAGCACATCCGGATACCGAAATATCCAACACCCAACCAGTATAACGAACAGAATAACAAACAGTACCGTTATCCCCCATCTCACTACCCAGGGCGAAATATGATTCATAACTTCCTGCACCTCTCCGCTACGCAGTTCTATCTCTTTATATTTCTTCTCTTCTTCCACAGTTTTGAATTACAAATTTCTAATTACCCAGTTCCAATTGATTTTTCACTAACTGATAATACAGACCTTTCTGTTCAGTAAGTTCCCGGTGAGTCCCCTCTTCTGCTATCTTCCCCTTATCCAACACTATGATGTTATCCGCATCCTTCACCGTACTCAGTCTATGTGCCACAACCACTACCGTTTTCCCTTTATAGAATTCATGTAGATGTTCCATAATCTCACGTTCATTATTGGCATCCAACGCATTAGTGGCTTCATCAAAAAACAGATAATCCGGATTCTTATAAACTGCACGGGCAATCAAGATGCGTTGCCGTTGCCCCTGGCTGATACCATTTCCTTCCATACCGATTTTCGTATTGTAGCCTAACGGCAAAGAATCAATAAAGTCACGAATGTTGGCAATGGTCACTGCATGACGCAAGCGTTCAACATCAATCTGTTCCTCGCCTACTGCGATATTCTGCGCAATTGTTTCGGAGAATATAAAACCATCCTGCATCACCGAACCGGTTCGGGCACGCCACAAGTGAGGATTGATATTTTCCAACGGAGTATCCTGTACCTTGACCGTTCCCTTATTGGGAGTATAGAAGCCAAGCATCAACTTTATCAGCGTAGTCTTACCACTGCCACTTGCCCCCACAATGGCTGTCACCTTATGCTGGGGGATATGTACGGAAATATCATCCAACACATAATCCCTGTTTGCGCCATCATAACTGAACGACAAGTTCTCAATCCGTATATCCCCCTTTTCCGGTAGAACCGTCAGTTTCGACGAGATATCCTGTTCCTCATCCCTTTTACCATGTATCTCGTTCAGACGCTCCAGGCTAATCTTGGCATCCTGAAACTGCTGTGCAAAGCCTATGAAGGAAGAAACCGGAGAACTCAACTGTCCAATAATATAAGTAAGAGACATCATCATACCCAAAGTCATCTGCCCATCTATCACAGCCTTTGCCGCAATAAATGAAATCACGATGTTCGTGGTCTGGTTAAAGAAGATGGAACCTACTTGTTGTACCTGTCCCAGCGCCAAACCTTTTATACTGATCTTGAATAGCTTCACCTGTATGCGCTCCCACTGCCAGCGTTTCTGCGTTTCACAGTTATTCAGTTTGATTTCCTGCATGGCAGTCACCATTTGTATCAAACTGCTCTGTTCTCCTGCCGCCTGTGCAAAACGGCGTATGTCCAATTCGCGCCGGTACTTCATGAAAACAAGTATCCAACAAACGTACAAGGTATTGCCCAGTAGAAAAATGCCTAATACCGTGAGATTATAGTAGGCAAGTACAAAAGCAAAAATGAAGAAGTTGACAAACGAAAAGAGCGTAGTAATAGAAGAACCAGTCAGAAAGGTTTTTATGCGTTCGTGGTCACCGATACGCTGCATAATGTCGCCTACCATTTTTGAATCAAAGAAATGCAATGGTAACTTCATCAATTTTGCCAGAAAATCAGATATCAATGATATGGTAATCCTCGTGTTGACATGCAGCAATATCCAGCTACGGATAAATTCTACCGACAGTTGTGAAACTGAAATTATGATTTGAGCTACCAACACCAGTATTATAAAGTTCAGATTACTGTCGCGTATACCGACATCCACCAACGACTGTGTAAGAAAAGGAAGGATAAGCTGCAACAAACTGACAGTCAACATTCCCAATATCAATTGTATCAGTTGTTTCCGATAAGGGGTGAGATACCTCAAAAAGAAAAGCAATCCCCTTTCTCTAACTTCCGGTTCATCTTCACGATGATAAAAGTCGGGGCCGGGTTCTAAAATCAGTGCAGTCCCTACATCTTCCCCTTCCGCCTTTGTCGACAGCCAGCATTTCTTGAATTCCTGTTCGTTATAAGTCACCAACTGTTTTCCGGGATCGGCAATCCGGAGCCAGTACTCTCCCCGCTTCTTTTTAATGCCATAACAGACTACAAAATGATTTTGATTCCAATGCAGGATACAAGGTAAAGGCGCATCGGAAATCAACTGATCAAATGATATATGTACGCCCGCTGTACGAAAACCAATAGCCTCTCCCGCATCACTGATGCCTAAAAGGGATACTCCTTCGCGAGATATGAACGAACGCTCCCGCAATGTCTGCAATGAATAACTCTTACCGTAGTATTTGGCAATCATCCGCAAACAGGTAGGACCGCAATCCATTGCATCCGCCTGGTGATAATATGGAAATGACTGTTTCATCAATCAATATTTAAATCTCCAAAATGCCTCATATCTTCAATCTTATAGTTATCCGGTAACTGGTAACCATTTATTAAAATAGTGGGAGTCGCTGTTAACCTGTTTGTATGTTGCCATTCATTATGATTAGCCAACTCCCGGTTAACCTCCGTACTTCCCAAATCATAACCGAATGTCATGATATACGTTTCACCCATATACTTCTTTCCTGCAAACCATTCATCGTAAATCATTCCAGCTTTATCGCTGCTTTCTTGTTGATAAACGGCAAGAAGGAAGCGGGCGCTGCTTTCAAGTTCCTTACTGAAAGATGAAAAAATATATTGCACACAGACCTTATCTCCCATTTCTTTCAACAGTGCACCTATACGCTCGTGCATCTGTGCGCATGGATTACAATGCGGATTAGTCAAGACTGTAATACACAGTTTTGCTTGCGGACATCCCCAAAGTATCTGAGAATTACTAACCTCATAACGAGGCTGCTGTTCCAATTGGGAAAGAAAAACATTCTCTGATGCTTTCAGATTATTCAGTTCATACTTCACATTCTCCAATTGTTCCGAACGAAACCAACGTTCCGTCAGAAGATGCAAAGACAGGAAAGGAAGTAAATAAAGTATTGCCACAGACAGAACTTCCTGTATCTCGAAAGCCGGCCATTGCCATCCCCCAACAACATTGACAATAGCCGTCAGCCAAAGCAGCAGCAATGCAGACAGGCACAACGGACACCACTGCTTAGCGACTTTATACTGATACCAAACACTCCAAACCGTGTAAGGTAAAGATAATAAGTTGACAAGAGCCAGATAAGGCCCCCATTGGGGATAAAACACTATTATAATAAGACTTGAAACAAAATAACCAACTCCAATTTCACTCCAACTGAATATACCCCATAGTTTAGCTGCTTCAGATTCCAATACACTGTTGCAATCACCCTGTTTGAACAACGAACAAATCTTATCTGTATATTCACTTTGCATCTTGCCCTGCTTCATCAATAATAAATAAGCTACCCCTATACCTACCAGATTAATCAGTAATAATGAACTACCTATTACTGAAGAGAACAGATGATGCTCCAAGCATCCCAACAACAATAAAACAGCCAGAATTATAATCAGACCTGTTTTCCGAACTGAATGTAGAAACTCCGTTTTCCGATGTTTTTTATATTCCGGCTCTACTGATGATTTCCCCGGTTCAGCTACAAGTGCGATACCCGACCACAGTCTTTTAAATTCATCTACAGGCACAGATATTTGTTTTCCCCGCCAGATATACTCCACCGTCTGAGCGGACAGTCGTTTTACCACTACAAAGTCATTACTAACATGAGCAACAAAAGGAGGAACAAATTCGCTCAAATCTTTATCTTCCACCTGTACTCCCGTATTCTCTATCTTATACACTGACAACATATCCGACAAGCCATATAAGTTATAGCGATGCGGATGTTCTACAAAAAGTTTATCAGCATAACTTCCTGTAAAGGGTATGCGCAGTTCTTTCAGATAGCTTGATAAAAGTGTTTTCATATACCTAAGAATTTACAGACCTCTATTCATCTTTCAACCGAATCATTACCATCACTAAGTTACCTTCAGGGTCTATATTCTCTCGTTGCAAGATTTCTTCCGGTAGCTCATACGGGTCAATCCTTCCTATCATATATTCTCTATTACCTTTGGGGGAATATGTAAACCCCCATCTCAAGGGTATATTGATTTGAGTATTTAAATCGTCCAGAAGTTTCTTTGTTCCTACAAATACTTGCTTTTTTTTATCGTAGAAACCAAAAGAGAGAGGAGACTTAAAAGTTGCATCAATCCACTTAAAAAACAGAAAATTCTTCGTTTCAGCAAACATTGTGAAAACCATCATATCTTCATCTACATCTACTGTTGACGGATCCAAACGAAATTCTCCTTTTCCCCATAAGAAAGCAGAGGTAACTCCTTGATCGGTTAACCGGAAAATTGTATCATTAAACAAATCATAGTACATCAAGGAATTATTAAAAGGTGGGATACTAGCTCTTCCATACCTTCTTGCTCTTTCCATGCTTGTTCTTTCCGGTACAGGTTGCCCCATAGCTTGTTTAGTCCCTATACAATTCCCATTACCATCAGTAACTATCCAATAATAAGGATCAGCCAATCCCCACATTGATAGATAAAAGAAATAATATTTACCATTAAGAACTTGTATTATAAAAGGGGGACCATACTCTTCATTTGGAAAACCAACAAGATGAATACGGTTTAAGAACTCCCCATCGTACGAATAATTCACAACTACTTGTTCCGGTATACTATACACACAAACCCGTTTATCATAAGTATCAATAGCCACCGTATGATAACTATTATATTCCATTGGTCCTTGTCCAATCCCACCTATTTTTTGAAGGAATTTTCCTTCGTTCGAATACTTCAAAGGACCTTCCGACGTAGTAACAAAAAAGAAACTGTCAGTCAGACAGGGGTTAGCATATCCGGCCAATATATTATCATTGTCGAGTTGTATCAATATTACACTATCCGCTATTTCAGACAACGGTATCACAGCACGCAAATCATCTATTGGCCTTATTTCCAGAAGTCCGGTACTTGGTTGAGGGGAATTGCAACTAAGAAAACAAAAAAGAGCTAATAATAAAATAAATATTTTCATAACTTAGTTCGTTAAAAAGATGGATTCCACATTTATACTACTTTAAATGCAGAACCCATCTTTAGGTTCTTAAGTAAAATTAAGAGCACGTAACTTTAGCTTTTTCTCCATAAGGAACATACAAAGCTAAAGCGTTCGCATTAGCTGATGCAACACTTGCCGCACAAACTTCCCCCGTAATAACATCACCATTATAAGTGATCTTACAAGAGTACACTCGCTCACCCGGAGCGCAAAAAGTAGTAGGAATAGCCCCACCACGTACTTGCTTCATTTCCGAATCATTCAAAATCTTTTTCATAAAACATCAATTTTAATAAATTACTTAAAAAAACTTGGAATGTGACAAAGTTAAACAAAATATCAAGAATAAAAAAACAACAGAGATATAAGAAATAGGTTTTTCATACATAACAAATTATATTCTTATTAATGTATTTAACGGCTTACAGGCTTATATCATCTTTCAGCCGAATCAAAACTAATACCGGATTACCTTCTAAATCATCCGGATCAATTCCCCATGGAATAGCATTGGGAATATCCGCCACTTCATTACTTTTCGTTTTAGTCAATAAATAGTCATGTTCCCCTATCCGAAGATAATCAAATCCTCCAAAACGTAACGACATATTCGCCCTCTTATCATAAACCATATCGTCCTTCAGTCTGTAAGTAATTCCGGTCTTTTTGTTGTAAAGAAGATAAAAACCACTAGCTTTACGAGCCATATAAACCCAAGATAAAAACAGAAATGCTTTCGTTTCTATGATTGTTGAACATCTCATGCGGTCATCTGGAAGATCATTAAAACTATCGGTTTCCAACAACCGGAATTTTCCTTTTTTCCACAAATATGCTGCTTCTTCCTGAGAAGGTCTCACATGAAAAATTGTATCATTATAGAGATTCCAATAGAGCATTGTACTATCATCCGAATGAGTATAATAAGTGACATAAAGCACACCCTCATCACCTTTCTTCTGCTTATCACGACTTCCAGTCTTATATTTAGCCAGACTTCCATCTTTCCTGATGGCTACCCAATATAGAGATTTATTATTCACAGTATAACGACATTGAGATTCATAAAAAAATATCAAGTCATTCTGAACACGCATATAACATGGATAGAATTCTTTCTCCGGGAACTGAACATGAATACGGTTTAGAAAATCGCCTGCAAAAGAATAGCTCAATAATATATCCGGGCTCATAAATACATAAACCACCTCATTGACTTCATCTACCGTCATTTTATAATAATATCTGTGATGCTCTTCCGGACCTTCTCCTATACTTCCTATCTGTCTTAAAAAACGTCCCGCCGAATCATACATTAATATTCCATTTTTGGGAGTCCCGAATATGTAACGTTCAGTACAAAACACATCTCCTAATCCTGCGAGTACTATAGAATTATCCATTTGAATATACTTAACCGTATCAATAATATCGGAAAGTTCCACATGCTTTGAAGAATAGTCCGTAGGACTCAATACAGGTAAGGTGTTATTCTTATCTGTTATAGTAGAACAAGATAAGAGCAATATAAAAAAAAGCCAAAGTAACTGTTTCATGATATAAACTTTCAAGTTAAAAAGAAGGAACTCTAAATGTTACAAGATATGTAGTCTTCTAAACCCTAAATCCGGTAAACACTACAGAGTGCCTTCTTTTATTTAAAACTTATGCACAAGCTATAGTTTCTATAGCGCCAACATCTTCTTTTTTTCGTTGAGCGTAAACAAGTGTAACAGCAGTAAGTCCATTACCAGCACATACAGCCCCTGTACTCTGGAAACCATTACCATAAGTTGTTGTACAAGTGTACAATTTCTCACCAGGATAACAATAATCAGAAATAATCGCTCCTCCACGTACTTGTTTCATCTCTGATACATTCAAAATCTTCTTCATAATTATGAGAGTTTTAAAATTAATTATAAAAACTTCCGCCTTATCCATCCCAACAGGCAGCTACCCCGTTACGATTCATGCTATACGGTATCAGCATCAAAGTTGAAATGCAGCTAACATCCAACTTGGAATGTGGCAAAGTTAAGCAGGACGCCACACTTTAACAAGAAAATGAACTGGACAAAAAACAAGTTAGTTACAACGCTATAAATCAAACAATTACATCCTAAAACAAGATAAAATCAAGAGCTTCAACCGGACAACACATTATCTTTCTTCTCTACAATTTCCGTATAAAAGCATCAAAGGAATCCCGACAGACAACAAGAACTTAGCTTTCATACGTTGCTTGGACTTTGTAATAGCATCCGCAGTCACATTAGAAATTAGCAATCATGCTATTCGTAAACCTGTCACGGATAAAATAACAGAACTGACCCCATAGTTATTTCTTCAGCCGAATCCTTATCTGTACAATATTACCTTCTTCATCTATACTCTCAGCCTGCTTCCGTATCTTCGGATCATCGGAAGCCAACCAAGCATCCAGCAATTTATAAGTTGGATAACCACATTCCAAATATTCACGACCATCCATTACATAATAATTATCAGGAATAACAGAAGGAAGCCCCCACAAATCATCAATAATTCCTTCCGAATTAAATAGCTTCCCGGATGATTTATCATAAAAACAATAATTCCATCGATTCTTCATTGTATCAGAAGGACGCCATATACACAAATAATAATGAACTGTTTCGAATATAGTATATATTATCATAGATTGTTCGAATTCTTCCTTTTCCACTTTGACAGGGGTCAATCGATTATCCCACTTACCCCATACAGCAACAGCCTCCTCCCCTTTCTCTGAAACTCGATAGATGGTATCACTGTATTGATTCCATACTAACATGGTATCACCGAAAACGCCCACATGATGGGATGGAAAGCTCGGATAGTTGCCCATAGGAGCAAAATGTACACTTTCGTCTTGCTTGGAAGATAACAAATTTCCTATTGTATCTGTTATTGCATACACATAGAATGGTAATTCATTACCAGCTTCTACAGTATAATAAAAGTAAAATTTATCTTTCATGTAGTAGAATTTCCACGCCCAGTCTTTAGGAAGTTGAAGAGAATATTTATTAAGAAAAGTACCTTCATAAGAAAAAGACAGCAGCTCAGAAGTAGCCATAAGATAAACATATATAATTCGGTCAGTTTCATTTATAGCCATAGTATAATACCTGTTGTATTCACCAGGTCCTTGCCCTACACCCCCTATTCTATTCATGAAATGCCCTTCCTTATCGTATCTCAATATCCCCTGTTCCGTTCCAGCCAAGAAAAAAGATGAAGCATGTATTATCCTGGCTCCTTTATAATCAATAGAATCAGATTGAATAATCGTCATTTCGTCTGCTATATCCGACAACTTCACGTCCTTTTTAATGAAATCATTATAATTCCAAACCATAATAGAACTTTCCGGCTTAGTATGGCAGGAATATAAGAAAAACAGCAGAGATATAAGAAACAAGTTTTTCATATCTAACAAATTATATTCTTATTAATGTATTTAATGATTTACAGGCTTATATCATCTTTCAACCGAATCAAAACTAACACCGGATTACCTTCCAAATCATCCGCATCCAATTTTTGATGAAGAGCACCGGGAATATTCTCTACCTTATATGCTTTTGTTAGCGCTACAAGATATTCACGTCCTTTCAGTCTGGCATAAGACATCCACATATTGCGCACTGATAAATCTCCATGCTTGTCATATATCATATCATTCCTAAGCTTATATGTAATGCCTGTATGCTTATCATACAAATTACAATATACCTCCTTACCTGTAATTTCAGGTACCCAAGTCAACAACAGAAATTTTTTAGTATCAATTATTCGTGAGCATCGAATACGTTCTTCTGGAATTGAAGAGAGGTTATCTGTTTCCTGTAAGCGAAAATCTCCTTTATCAAATAAATAAGCAGCTCTCTCAGAAGAAGGGGTTACATGAAAAATAGTATCATTAAAATTATCCCAATAAATCATTGTACTATCATCTACAGAAGTATAATTATTAACCAACAAAACTCCTTCGTAAAAAGATGTCCTGCTTTCTGGCCCCCGACGACACTTTACAAAAGTACCATCATTGTTCATTACCATCCAATACAACGGTTTCTCACCAACAGCTCCGGAATTCATATAGTAGAAATATAACAAGCCATTTTGAACCTGAAAAATATCCGGGCAATACATACCACTTTCTTTTTCCGGCATTTGCAAATGTACACGTTGCAAGAATTCCCCTGTCAAAGAATAGCTTAACAAAATATCGGGATACATAAAAGCATAAACAATCCCATTCACAGCATCTACAGCCATATTATAATTACCACTTTGATACTCTTCAGGTCCTTGACCTACACTTCCTATTGTATTCAGGAAGCGTCCTTTCAAGTCGAACCTCAAAATACCATATTTCTTATTAGTTCCTATGATAAAACTATCCGTTAAATTCAAATTTCCTATCCCGGAAAGCAGGATACTATCATCAAATTGAACATACATCACCGTATCTATTACATCTACTAAATCTATGGTGGAAGATGCGTCAAAAGGAAAGAAAACCGGTAACCCTTCTTTCTTATTCACAGAAGAACAGGAAAGTAGTATAAAAAAAAGAAGAAACTGTATTTTTGTACCACAATTTACAGTGACTTTTATAAGCATTATATTATTAATAGAGTTTAATAGTTTACAAATTCATAATTCATCTTTCAGCCGGATCAGAACTAATACCGGATTACCCTCCAAATCGTCCGAATCAATTCCCCACGGAATAGCATTAGGAATATTCGCCACTTCATAGCTTTTCGTTTGAGACAATAGATAGTCGTGCTCCCCTATTCGAAGATAATCAAATCCATTAAAACGTAACGACATATCCGCTCTCTTATCATAAATCATATCATCCTCCAATCTGTAAGTAATTCCAGTCTTTTTGTCGTAAAAAAGATAAAAGATACCAACTTTACGAGCCATATAATCCCAAGATAAAAGTAGAAATGCTTTCGTTTCTATGATTCTTAAACACCTTATTCGACCTTCCGGAGGGTCACGTAAACTATCAGTTTCCAACAACCGAAATTTTCCTTTTTTCCACAAATATGTAGCTTCTTCATGAAAAGGTCTCACGTGAAAAACTGTATCATTATAGAGATTCCAATAAAACATTGTACTATCATCTAAATTAGTACAATAAATGGGATAAAGCACTCCTTCATCACCTCTTTCCAGTTTATCACGACTTCCAGTCTTATATTTAGCTAGACTTCCATCCTTCTTGATAGCTACCCAATATATAGGTTTATTATTCACAGTATAATAACATTGAGATTCATAAAAAAATATTAGGTCATTCTGAACGCGGATAGAACTTGGATAGAATCCTTTCATATTCTCTGGAAACTGAACATGAACACGGTTTAGAAAATCGCCCGCAAAAGAGTAACTCAATAATATATCCGGTCTCATAAATACATAAACCACCTCATTGACTTCATCTACCGCCATTTTATAATAATAACGATGATGCTCTTCCGGACC
This sequence comes from Bacteroides sp. UBA939, assembly GCF_002293435.1. Lineage (GTDB taxonomy): Bacteria > Bacteroidota > Bacteroidia > Bacteroidales > Bacteroidaceae > Bacteroides. The sequence continues at coordinate 46,385 of NZ_DBDF01000205.1, forward strand.
TTCTCCGACACTTCCTATCTGTCTTAAAAAACGTCCCAACGAATCATACATTAATATTCCATATTTCGAACTCCCGAATATGTAACGTTCAGTATAAAACACATTTCCAAACCCTGCGAGCACCATAGAGTTATCCAATTGAATATACTTAACCGTATCAATGATATCGGAAAGTTCCACATGCTTTGAAGAATAGTCCGTAGGACTCAATACAGGCAAGGTGTTATTCTTATCTATTGCAGTAGAACAAGATAACAAACAAATAACTAAACAGACAAACAGTAATCTCATACCTATTCTTTTTTTTTAAGATAATTAGTTTCTTGAATAAGTAGAATGTATTTAATGGTTTACAAGATTATATTTATCTTTCAACCGAATCCTTATCCGTACATTATTACCTTCTTCATCTATACTCTCAGCCTGCTTCCGTATCTTCGGATCATCGGAAGCCAACCAGGCATCAAGTAATTTATAAGTCGGATAACCACATTCTAAATACTCACGACCATCCATCACATAATAGTTAGAAGGAAAAACAATAGGAAGCCCCCATAAATCATCTACAATTCCTTCCGAATTAAATAGCTTACCGGATGCTTTATCATAAAAACAATAATTCCATTGACCATTCATTACATAGGGACGCCATATACACAAATAATAATGGACTGTCTCGAATATAGTATATATTATCATAGATTGATGATATTCTTCCTTTTCCACCTTAACCTTGACAGGGGTCAATCGCTTATCCCATTTACCCCATACAGCAAAAGCTTCCTCACCTTTTTCTGAAACCCGATAAATAGTATCACTATATTGATTCCAAACCAACATGGTATCACCGAAAACTCCCACATGATCAGATGGGAAGCTCAGACAATAGTCCCCAGGAGCAAAATGTATACTTTCGTCTTGCTTGGAAGATAACAAATTTCCTATTGTGTCCGTTATTGCATACGTATAAGGTAGTAATTCACCACTAGCTGCTACAGTATAATAAAAGTAGAATTTATCTTTCATATAGTAGAATTTCCATGCCCAGTCTTTAGGAAGTTGAAGAGAATGTTTAGTAAGAAAAGTACCTTCATAAGAAAAAGATAACAGCTCAGAGGTGGGCATAAGATAGACATATATAATCCGGTCTGTTTCATTTACAGCCATAGTATAATACTTGTTGTACTCACCAGGACCTTGCCCTATAGATCCTATTCTATTCATGAAATGCCCTGCCTCATCGTATTTCAATATTCCCTGTTCCGTTCCAGCCAAGAAAAAAGATGAAGCATGTACAATTCCAGCCCCTTTATAATCAATAGAATCAGGCTGAATAATCGTCATTTCATCTGCTATATCCGACATCTTCACGTCCTTGTTAATGAAATCATTATAATTCCAAACCGGAATAGAACTTTCCGGCTTACTATGGCAGGAATATAAGAAAAACAGCAGAGATATAAGAAACAAGTTTTTCATACCTAACAAATTATATTCTTATTAAAGAGTTTAATAGTTTACAGGCTTATATCATCTTTCAGCCGAATCAAAACTAACACCGGATTACCTTCCAAATCATCCGAATCAATTCCCCATGGGATAGCATTAGGAATATCCGCCACTTTATAACTTTTCGTTTGAGCCAATAGATAGTCGTGCTCCCCTATTCGAAGATAATCAAATCCATTAAAACGTAACGACATATCCGCCCTCTTATCATAAATCATATCATCATTCAGTCTATAAGTAATTCCAGCCTTTTTGTCATAAAGAAGATAAAAGGTTCTAGCTCCACGAACCATATAGTTCCAAGTTAAAAGCAGAAATGCTTTCGTTTCTATGATTCTTGAACACCTCATGCGATCATCCGGAAGATCATTAAAACTATCAGTTTCCAAAAATCGGTATTTCCCTTTTTTCCACAAATATGCAGCTTCTTCACGAGAAGGCCTCACATGAAAAACTGTATCATTATAGAGATTCCAATAAAGCATTGTACTATCATCCGAATGAGTATAATAAGTGACATAAAGTACCCCCTCATCACCTTTCTTCTGTTTATCAAGACTTCCGGTCTTATATTTAGCCAGACTTCCATCTTTCCTGATAGCTACCCAATATAGAGGTTTATTATTCACAGTATAATGACATTGAGATGCATAAAAAAATATCAAGTCATTCTGAACACGCATAGAGCATGGAAAGAATCCTTTTATATCCCCCGGAAACTGCGCATGAACACGGTTTAGAAAATCGCCCGCAAAAGAATAACTCAATAATATATCCGGCCTCATAAATACATAAACTACCTCATTGACTTCATCTACCGCCATGTCATAATTATAACTGTGATACTCTTCCGAACCTTCCCCTATACTTCCTATCTGTCTTAAAAAACGTCCCAACGAATCATACATTAATATTCCATATTTCGAACTCCCGAAGATGTAACGTTCAGTACAAAACACATCTCCCAATCCTGCGAGTACCATAGAATTATCCAATTGAATATACTTAACCGTATCAATGATGTCGGAAAGCTCCACATTCTTTGAAGAATAGTCCGTAGGACTTAATATAGGCAAGGTGTTATTCTTATCTGTTGCAGTAGAACAAGATAAGAGTAATATGAAAAAAAAACAAAGTAGTTGTTTCATAATATAAACTTTCAAGTTAAAAAGAAGGAACTCTTAATATTACAAGATATATAGTCTCCTAAATTCCAAACACCCAGTAAACACTATAGAGCACCTTATTTTATTCAAAACTTATGCACAAGCTACAGAAGCTATTCCACTGGCACCTTCTTTTATTCGTTGTCTGTAAATAAGACCAGCAGCATTAACTCCATCAGATGCACATACTACCCCTGTACTCTGGAAATTGTTATCATAAGTTGTCGTACAAGTGTACAATTTTTCACCCGGATAACAATGACTGGAAGGAGCCGCTCCTCCACATACCTGTTTCATTTCCGAAACGTTTAAAATCTTCTTCATAATTATGAGAGTTTTAAAATTAATAATAAAAACTTCCGCCTTATCCATCCCAACAGACAGCTACCCCGTTACGATTCATGCTATACGGTATCAGCATCAAAGTCGGAATGCAGCTAACATCCAACTTGGAATGTGGCAAAGTTAAGCAGGACGCCACACTTTAACAAGAAAATGAACTGGACAAAAAACAAGTTAGTTACAACGCTATAAATCAAACAATTACATCCTAAAACAAGATAAAATCAAGAGCTTCAACCGGACAACATATTATCTTTCTTCTCTACAATTTCCGTATAAAAGCATTAAAAGAATCACCGGTAGACAGCGAGAACTTAACTTTCATACGTTGCTTGGACTTTGTAATTGCACCTTCAGTTACATTAGTAATTGTAGCAACCATGCTATTCGTAAGTCCGGCACGGATAAGATAACAGATTCTCCGCTCCTGCATACCAAGTTCATAATCGCTCAGCTTCTCCGACATATCACCATAGAAAGTATCGATTACCGCAAATAGTTCCGACCATTCTTCATCCGAATCCACCAGTCCATATACCGGCTGGTCGCGCATCCGGCACAATCGGTTCAATGCAAGCATACGCTCAACAGGCAATAGTGAATGAATTTCCTGATACCCTTTCAATTCTTTCAGATAAGATGCATTCTGCCTCTGCAAATAGGAGTTCAATTCATCCTTATCCTTTTGCCGGACGGACAACTTTTCTATCCGACAAGACAACTCTCGGTTTTCCTGTAACAATTGTTGCCGCTTCTCTTCCGAATCCAGCTTTCCTTCATTCAATTGCCTTTCATTCTCATTCAGGCGGGCAAGCAAATTTCCAATGCGTCGCTGAACATTCCGTTTATACAAGTAGAAAGTCACAAAACCAATTGCCACTAAAAGCACAACTCCGTAACCAGCAGACAGCCGCCACACCGTGAGGCTCAACAACTCATTTTTTATCCGCTGATTCTCATTTTTCAGGACTTCATTATTATATTTATCCTTTATATCACGGTCAAAAGCCTGCTGATTATCATTCATCTTACACCATTCGGCATAAAGTTCCTGATATTCGGAAGCAAACTGTCTGTAGTCTTTCACTTTCAACTCTCCATCCTGCAATGCGCTCAACGCGTGTTCTCTCCCTCTAAGGAAATCGTCTTTTATCAGATACATTCCCACCATGGAGGAGCGCCGCATCGGGAGTTCGTCTGTTGCCGAATTTCTGCGATATTGAAGCATTTGCTGTTTAGCCTCTTCCCAGTTATCCACATCACGGCAGATAATGGACAATTCGGTAGAAATATCCATAAAAAGATTAGGGTCGAAGTCTGCCACTGCCCCTTGTGCCCGGAGGTAGTAATGCAAGGCACTGTCGGGACGGGAAGATAGAAGATGAGCACGCCCCATGTTTCGCAAGGCATTGGCATAGGATGCCATCAAAAGCTTCTCTCCAAATATGTCGGCGGCTTGCGAAAAGCATTGCAATGCGTCGTCATAATTGTGCGCGTTGAGGTATCGGCGGCCATAATAATAATATGTGAAGGCTTTCAGGGATGGAGCTTGCACTGTGTCGGCAGCTGTTAAAGTAATAGCGCTGCGAACAGGGACGCTTTCTTTATGATTCCGGCAGGATGATGCAAGCAGTGTTATCCCCGAAAGAAACAACAAACCAAACAATATTTTCCGTAACAATAGTAGTTTAAACATAGTATACATAGTTTATCATTGATATATAGCGCCTAAATATACTGATTATTACAAATCATCCCTACTTTATATACGAAATTTTACTGATATAAACTCTATTTATATATCCGATTACTACCAATACGAAAGTTGATTGAAGCGATTAATCTTTCAGACAGCTTATCGGTACTACATAAACACCGTCTTCCCGGCGGTAAGCGTATTGTCCCCTCCCGGTAAGAACCATCAGGAATGAAGGAGACTTCATTCTTGCCGTGTCTATTTTGTCAGCCAGCCTCTTGAGGGTATGGGCACCAGCCTCTATCAAACTATCACCGCCCAGTTTTATCTCTATCAGCCCAAAATTACCATTTCGCAAATGTACCACAGCGTCGCACTCCAGTCCGTTCTTATCACGATAATGATACACTTGCCCGTCAAGTGCATCGGCATATACACGAAGGTCACGTACAGCCATTGTTTCAAAAAGTAAGCCGAAAGTATTCAAATCACCAACTAAATCTTCGGGGCCAAGCCCAAGGGCAGCAGTAGCAATGGAAGGGTCTACAAAATAACGAGTATCTGAAGTGCGTATCGCAGTCTTTGACCGGAGGTTAGGACTCCACGCCGGCATATCTTCAATGACGAAGATTTTCTGAAGAGCCATGATATACGAAGCAATGGTATTTTCACTCATACTTCCCGTTCTGTTCTTTTCCAAGTCATCGTATATCGTACTGACAGGCACTTGCCCGCCTTGATGCCGGGAGTAAGAGCGCAATAACCTCCGGGCGAATTCTGAATTCCGGTTTACATTATCCACTCTGGATATATCACTATTAGCAACTGCGTCCACGTAGTTTGCAGCTTGTCGCAAAGCAGCCTTGGGAGGTAAACTGAGAGAACCCGGCCAACCACCCCGGCATATCAGAAAAGCCAGTTCATTCAATGAGACGTCACGTGAAACGGCTGCCGTCATGTTCCCTTGAAACAAAGCATTTAGGCTGACACTACCATTTGATTCTCCGGACTCCCACAAACTCATCGGTCTCATAGTCAGCCAGGCGAACCTGCCAGTTCCGGAATGGGTTAATTCTGTCAGATCCGGCGGAACAGCCGAACCCGTAAAAATAAGCTGTCCGGGTAAACGTCTGCGACTTACTTCAAAGCGCGCGGCATCCCATAATTTTGGAGCCAGTTGCCATTCGTCAATCAGTCTTGGCGTTTCTCCCTGAAAAAGGATTTCTGGGTCTGATTCCGCCAATAGCAAATTGGCTGTACGCGCCTTTGGTGCATCCATATACAACACACTTCTTGCTTGTTGTTCAGCCGTAGTTGTTTTCCCGCACCATTTCGGACCTTGAATCAATACTACTCCCGATGCTTCAAGCTGTTCTTGTAGCATCCTGTCCGCTATTCTTGGTTTATAACCTACCAATGTTTCCATCTTTTTCTTTTATCTTTAACCTTACCGGATATTTCAAAAACAAAGATAATATATTTTCCGTGGACTGTAATGTTTTCTGTGGTTTTATTCACCAAGTTGGCCGTTTTTTATTCACCAAGTTGGCGATTTTGTATTCACCAAGTTGGCTGAAAACTTTTGGAGAATTCGGAAACGCCAGACCCGATATGGAAGACTATTCGTTCCAATATAGAATACGTTTTGTTCCAACCTATAGAAACACTTCGTTCCAACGTATAGAAACACTTCGTTCCAATGCATTGAAACACTTTGTTCCAACGTATAGAAACACTTCGTTCCAATGTGATAAACTTTTAGTTTCAACCCGTTGAAACACTTTGTTTCATACTGCGGAACAAAATGTTCATCACTGTGGAACTAACCGCACAACCTATGTGGTGTGGATGATGTAGCCGGATGATGTACCTGTTGCAGATGTGTGGCAGATAAAGTATCTGCCACACATCTGCAACAGGTATCTGCAACGCTTTAACTCTCTTATTGTCAGATGGATACGAGCAAAAAGGTGGCAGATGGCAGATAAAACCACAAAAAAAACTCTGGGAGGTGTTGCGGAAGCGGACAACCACATCCGCAGTCAGGCAGGTTTACGTTTTAAGTTTCTTCCTCTTCAGGCAGAATACCGGCAGGAAAAAGAAGATACCGATGACGGACATAACCAATCCGCCAATGGTGCCCGATGCCAACGGGAACCAGAAAGCCTCCTTTTCCGTACCCACCATAAAAGGAATAAAGCCCAGAATGGTAGAGACAACCGTGAGGAAAATAGGAACTACCTTTGCATTCCATGCCTTTGTGTAGGCGCGAAGCGCGGAAAGCCGGGGGAATCGGCGGCGGATACTGTTGTACTCGTTTAAAATATAGATGCTGGCATTCACCGTGATGCCGCACAGGAGTACGAACGATGCAAAGCCCCCCTGGTCGAAGTTGAGGCGGAACCAATAGAAAGTAAGGAACACCCCTATATACGATACGGGAATAATGAAGATAATAGCCAAAGGCTGTTTCAGTGAGTTGAACAAAATACTCGTTATGAAGAAGATAATGCCAATCACTACCAATAACAACAAATACTGTTTATTATCCTTCTTTCCCCACATCCACGACTGGCTGTCCGACTCCGCCGTGTAGCCCATAGGCAAAAGTTTATTAAACTCTTCCAAATCCCGTTTCTGTAGCTTGTTACCCTGTTCATACGAACCAATGTATTCGTATTGCAGACACAAGCGGTACTGCTGATTCTCCTTGGCTATCTGCTGCGGCATCTGCCCTTTCTCCACTGCAGCCAATTCGGAGAGCTTATAATACTTTTCACCGTTCGTTCCGTAAGGGAAAAACTGCATGCCCCACACATCGTAATCCCGCGACTGGCGCGAAGAGAGTCTGATACGTTCCGTTCCGTTTTCCGTTACGACAGTACCGACTTCCATGTTCTTACCAAATATGGGCTGGATAGTGGCAAACATATATTGCGCATTAATATTCTCTTGCGCCATGCGTTCTTTGTTCAGATTGAAATAAAACTCCTGGTAATCATCTTTCCACCAGGAAAATTCCGACTGTATGAACACTTCCTTGATACGCCGGTGCGAAAGCAATACTTCTTTCAGTTTCTCCGCCCAGGCATAGAGTTCATCATAATTGTAGCCGTACATCCTGATACGGTAACCACCGGCGCTTTCGCGTACATCATTGCTGAAGCCCTGATCCTGCAAACCGTACACGCTCCAGCTACCGCCGCCCAATTCATTGACTTTACCTATCAGATGGGACTTCAACGTGTACGGGAAACCACTATGTTGATGCTCTTTCTTGAAGTATATCTGAATACTTCCCCTGCGTGCATTGTAGACGGAAGCATGGAACTGCTTGATTTCCTTGAAACCACTGAGATAGGTTTCCACGCGTTTTATCAGCGTATTCATCTGCTCCAACGTGCTTCCATTCGGTAAGTTGGCATAGGCAGATAGCACCACTTCTTCGTTGCGGCTGAAATAACTGCCTTCGTATACATTCCGGACAAAAAGGCGCAAACTGCCTCCCAGTGCTTTGTCCACCACAGGTTTCACTTTCTCTTTATAGGTTGGAGAACCGAGCGTCTTGTTGTACCACTCCACCCATTTGCCCTCGCCCTCCAGTTTTTCGGGAATGAGGAATACCGGAAGTCCAAAGCCGAGCAGCAACACAATACATACCGCCAGCCGCCAACGGAGAAGGAAACGGATGAGTAATTGGTAGAAATGAGTCAGGTGTACCGTAATACGGCGGATGCGTATATGAGCGCGTACCCATCGCTTCACACTTTGCAGCCATTCGGGGGCAACAATCATTCGCCTGCTTTTACGCCGAAGAGCTTTCCCCGGAGATTTCTTCACCAGCTTAATCTTATCTATCATTGCCGGAACAAAGAAAAGGGCTACAAACAGCGATACGGCAAGGTTGATAATCACTACCGCGGCAAAATCCTGCAGGTTCAAACGGATTTTTTCGTCTAAGAAGAAGATGATAACCAAAGCCCCCATAGTGGTCAGCGTAGCCGCCAGTACGGATATAAAGGCTTTCAGGTTTCTACGGTGCAGAATATGGTCGGTCATTACAATCGTGCTGTCTATCACCAGATTCAACGACACGGTTATCCCCGCCAGCGAATACAACTGCATTTCCAGCCCAAAGAGATAATAGAAGATTACCGCTACGGCAATGTTCACGCTCAAGCTGGTAACTATCAGGAAAAGATATCTCAGGTTCAGGGTAATAATCCATACAAATACCAGCAAGATAAGAACCGTCAGCCCTGTACGGAAATAAATTTTGTTCAGCTCCTCACGAATATATTCCGTAGCATCGTAACTGGTATGCACCTCATAGCCGGACGGCAACACCACGCGTATTGCCTCCATCTCTTTCATCACTTCAGTGCTCAGTTGCAACTGGTTGGCTGTTTCTTCCGCCGTAACCGACATATAAATGGAGTTCAGTCCGTTGATGCGGTAATAGCTTTGCGGTTCCTCTTCCGCATGAGCCACCGTCACCAATTCGTCCAAACGGATAATTCTGCCGCCGGGGACAGTCAAGGTAATCACAGACGGGTCAAAAGTGCCGCTCACTCCCTCCGGAGCCAATACAAGGCGTATCCACTGTTTCCCATTCGGCGCATCCATATCGTGCGTACCCAGAAACTCTTTATTATAATGCAGCCGGATTGCCTGCCGGATGTCGGAGACGCTTATACCTAACGTACGCAACTGCTCGTTGTTATACTCCAACCGCCACTCCATCGGGGTAGCGCCGCTCAGCTCTACTTTATAGATTCCCGACAACTGTGCCAGCCGGGGTTTGATGTGTTCTTCCGCATACTGTTGTATCAATATCGGAGTGGAAGGTGCATTCAGCGTAAAAGAAAGGAAGGGGCGGGAAGTATTTTCGTCAGGCACCTGCATCTGGATATACGGATAGCTGACGCCCGAAGGAAGTTGCGACCAGGTTTGCCTGATAATGGTGGAAGCCTCGAAACGGACAGCATCCACATCGGCATGTTTGTCGAGTTCTACCGTAATTCTGCCATACCCGTTGCCGGAAGTGGAATTCAGCCTCTTTACCCCTTTGATACGCGCCAGCATAGACTCCAGCTTACTGGTAGCTTCCATCTCTACCACCCGCGCTGATGTGCCCGGCATACTGAAATATACCGTGAAGCCCGGCAATGTACGCGATGGGTTCAACTTGACCGGAAGCATCGGTATCAAAGCCATACCCACCAGTGCCAGACAGACAAAGGCGATGATGAGGGTGAAGGGGGAGAGGGATTTCATTTTGAATTATGAATTATGAATTATGAATTATGAATTGGTTAGTGTTCGTAGTCGAATTTGTCGGAAAGGGAGAAGCCACTGGCAAAATCGTGCAGGGTTAGTTTGCGGATTTTGTAGTAGTTGAACCAGTAATCTCTCAGAGAGGAAATGTAATTGCGCTGGGCTTCTTGCTGGCGGTTCAGGGACAGGGTGAGACTGTTGATGTCTGCTTTGCCGATAATGAATCGCTGGCGGGTTTCGTTGTATGCCAGGATAGAGAGGTCGAGGGCTTCTTCGGCGCTTATGACCAGTGATTGCTGGACATTGAAGTCGTTCACGGTCATGATAACTTCTTCTTCAATACTGATTTCACTTTGACGGGAAGAGGTTTTCACTATATTCAGGTTGTTACGAGCCATATTGTATCTTCCCTTACGCACGCCCCAGTCCACCAGCGGGATAGAGACGCTGACAGCTATCATTTCCTGTTGTCCGGGATTTTTATAGGCGTCTCCAAACTTCCTTGCCACCTGGTTGAAACCGATGCTGGCGTTGATGCTGGCATTGAAACGGGATTCTTTCCTGGTTCTGTCCACATTTTGTTCGGCTTCCATCACATTCTGACGCAATCCCAGAAAATTCGGGTTATTGGCGCGCGCCGCAGTAAGGGCAGCATCAACCGAAATATTCAATTCTCCTGGACGACCGGGAAGAACAAGCTTGATATCCGTGTTCTTCTCCAGATTCAGGAAAGATACCAGAGAGAACATGGCTCGCTTCAGAGAACTTTCGGCATTCTGCAAAGTGTTGCGGGCATTTACTGCGCCCAGTTTCAGGGTTAATAAATCCGCACGGCTGATTGAAGCTATTTTCAGCCGTTGCATACCGATACGGTAAAGGGTATCGGAGGAAACCACATTTTCTTTTGCCAAGTCATACTCCGCCTGCGCCATGGCAAGTGTAAAGAAGTAGTTGGTGGCTTGTTCGGATACTTGTTCGGTATTGTAAATATATTCCTTCTTCACTTTTTCGTACTTCAGCGGTTCTATTTTCCGCTCCCAACGGAAAGGGTTGTATCCCACCAAATCTTGGGAGTAACCGATACGTATCGGAATACTGGTGTATTGGGTATAGGTATTGGAACCGTAACTGCGCATATAGCCCAAATCCGTATCCAGGTAGAACGTACCGCCCGTCAGGTCAAAGTTTTGCCTGATAGCCAGATTGCCATAGGCGGAGAAGGATTGCTGGCTACGATAGATATCCAGGTCTTGTTCGTAGTCGTAACGCTTGGTTATATCGCGGTTGTATTGGGCGGGGGTCATGTTCAGCGTCAGGCTCGGCAGGCGGTTCGCCTTATAAGTGCGATACCCCCAATAACCTGCCAAATACATGTTTTTTGTGCGGAAAGCCTCTAACGAACTGTCATTCGCGATGGTGATAGTCCGTTGCAAGTCCAACGTTATCTGTTGTTGGGCGACTGTAGGCATTGCCTGGGAAAGCCCTAAAAGAATTATTAAACCAAGTTTCTTCATTATTTCAAGCTTTTATATTTATTGCTTATAAATGATAATTTAGCGAAGCGGAACTTCGCAGTGATTAGTGTTTAGCAAGAGTATCTCTATTAATCACTATCACTGAGATACTCTTGTTAATCACTAATCACTAAACCTTAATCACTAATTAATTATCATTTATCTTATTTTTTTCTCCTTATAAATAAACCAATATATCAACGGAATGATGAACAGACTGACCAACGTACCGATAAACATAGCTCCAATCATAGCTATGGAGAGTGGTTTCTGCAATTCCGACCCCATGTCGGAAGAGAAGAGCAACGGCACCATGGCAAAAATCGTTGTCAGCGAAGTCATAATAATGGGACGCAACCTGCGCCGCCCCGCCTCGTGAATGGCTTCCAGCAAAGGTACACCCGCCTTGCGCAACTCATTAATTGCGTCGAGCTTCAGGATAGAGTCGTTGATAATGATACCGCATGTCACAATCAGTCCGATAGCAGACATCAGATTGAGCGTATGCCCGAACACCCAAAGCAGCACAAGGGCGAACGCCACATCCACCGGTATCTCCAACAGCACTATAAGCGGTTGCACAAAGCTTTCGAACTGCGCCGCCAGAATAAAATACATCAGCAGGATAGAAATGAATAGAATAACCACCAGTTCATTAAGCATCTTCCGATTTGAGAAGAAACTCCCGGAAAAAGCCATATCCCACTCTGCGGTCGTATCCACAGTTTCTTTCACCTGCTCCATCAAAGGCTCCGCCTTTTGCACATCATAGAAGCGGAACGGAATGTATTCTCCGTTACGTCCCGCTGTAATAGATTTTAAATCTTCCGCCGGGGTAACCGTCACCAATTCACGCAAAGGAAGGTATTCCGTTCTGCCCTTATCCATCCGTGTTTGCACCAATGTTTCCTGCAAAATATCGTTTACCGTCTGCTCCTCACCTACAATACTGATGGGCAGATATTGCTGGTAGGAATGAAGGGTGGCAACGCTGTTTTCCTTAAAAGCCGTTTTCAGCACACGATACAGTTCATCATACGAAACATTGTATAGCAACAGTTTTTCCTGATTAATACGGATATTCAACTGATTTTCGAAAGCAATGCCCGTAGGAGCATACCCTGTGCCGGCAGTAAGTTCCTCTTCCAGCTTCCGCAAGTCTGCGGCTAACGGTACTTTCTCCTTATTACGGGTATAGAGTTCCGCAACAACATCAGCCTCACCCGTCACGAACAGTTTCTCGAACACCGTCTCAGGCGGTGAAAAAGAAACGACTGCCAGCGGATATTCTGTTTTCACCAAACGGTAAATCTTTTCTTGCAGAGGAGGTATCTCCGACGGGGTCTCCGTCTTGAAATACAGCTCGGCTTCCGACGACGAAAGGGCTTGCTCTCTGTTCAGAAGATAATCCTGCTGCCCGACGGAAGCGGTTTGTTCGACGGTTTCTTCTTTCAATGTTTCAAAGATGGCATTCACCCTGTGCCGGTTTTCATCCACGTGTATATTTTCATTCCATTCCACTCGCACCATCAGTTCGTTCTGGTCAATCTGCGGCATGCGTTCCTTGCCGATGAAGTAGAACATGAATACGCATAACGGCAAGGAGATGATGCAGAACAGCACGCTCACCGTTTTATGGGAAAATATCCAGTCGACTCCCGCATCATAGAAGCGGTCGAGCGTATGTTCCTTAATCGGATTATTGATACGTATACGCGAAAACCATGACTTGCCGCGAATCCCCATGCGGTAAACCAGCATATAAAGTACCGGCAGCAACATGATACCTGTAAAATAAGATACAATCAAACCGACTGTCACGGAAAAGGCTTGGTCATAGAAGATTGCCCCCGCAATGCCGCTCATGAAAATCAAAGGTACAAATACCGCTATGGTAGTCAGCGAAGAACTAAGCATCGGCGTTATCACTTCGCTTGTACCCGCAATGCAGGCACGTTTCAACGAATATCCCCGCTCCCGGTATTGCGAAATATTCTCCGTAACAATAATGGAACTGTCAATCATCATACCCAATGCCAGAATCAACCCGGACAGGGATATGATATTGAGAGACATCTTGAACAGATAGAAGAAAAGGAAGCTGACAATAATAGAAACTACCATACTCAACCCGATAATAAACGGAGACTTAACATCTCCCAGAAAGAATATGGCTACAATACAGATAAAGAGAAAACCCAGAGACAAGTTCTGCTGCAAATTGGAAATTGTGTAATCCAGCAACTCCGTCTGGTTACGGCTGATACTGAAATCAATATCCGGATATACTGCCCGGAAATATTCCATAGTGCCGCTAACCGCATTCTTCATGTCATCCATATTTTCGTCCGCTTGCTTGATGACCGCCAACGTCACCGCGCGCTTTCCATTGCTCATGGATATTCCTTTTTCCCTGACGGAAACTACTCCGATATGGCAGAACTCATTCAGGCGGATAATGCGCCCTTCTTTATTAATAAGGATATTCTTCACGTCGTCTTCCGTACGAAGCAGGGTAGAGAACTTAATGTTATATTCATAATATCCGTCGCGTACGGTCATACTGCCCGGTTCTACGTTATTCTGTGCCAGTGCCGTTTCCACATCTTGTATGGAAAGTCCCCAAACAGCAAGTTTGTTTTTGTCGGGCATAATCTGCAACTGACGCTCTACTAATCCGGTGATATCCACCATCGCTACTTCCGTCAACTGTTCAATACGCCGCTTGATTACATTCTCGGCAAACTCGCAAAGGTCAAGGAAAGCCCGTTCGTCCGTTTGTCCGTAGGTACTGTCATTTTTCAGGGTAAGGCTCAAATAGAAAACCGGAATGTCGGTAGCGCTCGCTTTGATAACTTTAGGACGTTCCGTGTCTTTAGGCAGGTAGTTCATGGCAGCGTCAATCTTTTCGTTCACCTCGATAAAAGCAAGGTCCGTATTGGTACCATAATCAAAACCCAACCGGATGATGCCCGCACCGTCACGCGTTTCACTATCCATACCTTCCAGACGCGCCACTTGTATAAGTTGTTGCCTCAACGGCTTCACCACCATATTCTCCAACTCGCGCGCCGACGTGTTCTGCGCCGACACCTGTACTGTAATCTCCGGAATGGCAATATCCGGCAACAAAGATACCGGCAACGTGAAGTACGTCACCAGACCGACAATAAAACATGCGGTAAACGCCATCAGTACGGCAATGGGCCGCTGTATCAAGAACTTAATCACGGCTTATCTTCTATTACTTTCACCGGAGCTTCGTGAGCCAGGTTCACATTGCCGGTCACTATAATCACATCTCCTTCTTTCAGTCCGCCATTGGGGGTTGCATCCTCAACCAGCGTATAATCTTCGGCGTTTTCCAGTCCCGTATTCACATAATTCCACATTGCCCTTCCTTCTTCCAAGGTGAAAACAACCTGTTTGCCTGAACGTAGCACTAAAGCGCTTTTCGGGATAACCAACTGTCCGGCAAGCGAGCGATGTACGTAAACACGGATATTCATGCCATTGAACAATTTTCCTTGCCCGTTTACCAAGGCTTTCACCCGTACCATTCCTTTATCGTCTACCAGCGGATTGATTTCTGTAATACGTCCTTCATACTTTGCAGAAGATTCCGAATAAGGAGTGACTACTACCTTATCTCCGTTTTTGATAAGAGGAAGTTCATTCTCCAGCACCGTGAAGTCCGCTTCCATGCCTTGTGCGCCAATCACTGTACAAAAGGCTTCAGAGGTATTCGCCGCATTATAAGGTTTGGAGAAAAGATTAGCCACCACTCCGTCAAAAGGAGCAACCAGCGTGGCATGTTCTTCTTCATATTTAGCCAGTTCGTACTGGGAAAGGGTTTGATCGTAGCCGCTCTTCACTTTTGCCAGTTGTATGATATCATCAGGAATTTTAGTGGTGTCATCAGCCGCATAACCCTGCCCTATCAATACATCCTGCAATTCCAGCTTTGCCTTCTCCAAGGCATCTTTAGCCTGAGCGGTCTTATTCATCAAACGGAATTTATCCAATTCGGCCAACTTCTGTCCTTTTTGTACCCGGTCGCCATTCTTCACATAAATCTGCGCAACAATTCCCGAGGTTTCAAAGCGTAAATCCGCCATACCGCCCGCCACAACCTTTCCATTACTCACCAATTCGTGATTAAATGATTGCCGCTTTAAAGTCATCACGGTCACTTCATTCTTTTCTTCCGGCAATACGGTTGATACTCCTTCGTCGGAATCATCTTCTTTTTTCACATCGGAGCATGCCGCCAACATAAACAGTGCCAACCAGAGCAAATACCGGTAATTCTGTGTCTTTATCATCTTTATTTAGTTTTTCAGTTTACATTCAGTTACGCGAATTAATTATTGATGGATGCAAAGTTAGTTACTTTCTCATTATAAACCACCATAAGTATATGGACAAAATAAGGTATTTATTTAATAGTTATTTATTTAATTATCAGAGAAGTATCGTTTTACACCCATATAAACAGGTGGACAATGGAATAGCATTTTCTCCATTCGAAGGATAAAATTAATCATTATCGGAATCCTTTGATATAGACAATATTTCTTCCTTCATCTCTTGCACAGCCGTGGAGTTTACTTTCGGTTCTTTCGTCAGGACAAGTTTTATCATACTTTCCAGCTTTTTTCGTTTGTCCGGCAGGTGAAAATCCGGTGCCGCATAAAGCTTCGCTAAAAGATAATAAGGGTAAAGCCTACCCGGCAGGCGATGAGTGGAACGAATGAACCAACTTTCAGCAGCGTTGTAATCACCTGTTTGCTGACAGTTCTTACCGATAATATTCAGTATCATCGGGTCGTTACTACGGTTCAAGGCTTCTCTCAATATGCGATTGGATACTTCAAACTTTTCTTGTTTGTGCAGGCAATGACCATATTCAAACAAAAAAGCAGCACGGTTTTTCAATATGGGATAAAGGTGATGGTATTCTTCTTCCGCGGATTCGTATGCACCCATATTATATAATACTTTCGCATTCGTCCATTCACGACAAGCTTGTCCGGTACGCAAATCACTTTGTAAACGTAACCCGCCTGTTATGCCTGTAAATACGGCGATAAGTAACCACAGCCAACGACTATTTCCCAATATACAAGCAAAAAATAAAATAGTAGATGTGACAACAAATACCGGTAATTGCAGAGGATAAGAAGAAAAAGAGAATACCATCAAAGAAAGAAGAGCGCCGCAAATGCCGTATCGTTTTTTTCTTATACCTATATATAAGCCGGTAATAATAACCGATAAAAGAAAGAGGGTTACAGGAACACCCAATTCCACCGCAACCTGCAAGTATTCATTAAAAGCATATTCGGGGCTACCGGCAACACGTTCTTCCCATGGTTCGTAACCGCCTGCTGCAAAATAAGTTTCCTGGGCATCACCGTAAGCGGCGGCAAAATTACCAATACCATGCCCTTGCAGGAATTTCTCTTCAATGGTACTGCAAGCAATCTTCCACATAAACAAACGCCCCCTCGCGGAATCCGGTTTCAAGGAGAAAAGCAGGTAACCGGCCAACAACAAAACACACAAACAACTTGTTACCGCTGTTATTATTCGCCACTTATATGAATGCCACATTTTCTTAAACCGACTGTTCCAATCCATATAACAAGCATATACCCACAAACATGAAATACCTGCCGCCAACCAGGCGGAA
Source organism: Bacteroides sp. UBA939 (assembly GCF_002293435.1). Classification (GTDB taxonomy): domain Bacteria; phylum Bacteroidota; class Bacteroidia; order Bacteroidales; family Bacteroidaceae; genus Bacteroides. Next base: position 63,584 of record NZ_DBDF01000205.1, read on the forward strand.
CGGCTCATACCGGCAGGAAGAACACAAAGTATTAATAACATTACACCACCGGCAACTGTATATTTTATACTGTAAATAAAGCGTCCGTCCTGCTCCTTCCTCTTTTTGCATACCAACCACTGATGCAAACAAACAGGAAGCACCATTGCCAGATAGCCGGAATAAGGACCGGGATTAAAGAAAGAACCTGTCAAAGCATACAACGAATGACCGGAAGCTGCAAAACCGTATAGTTGTCGCAAACCATAAACAGCCTCAATACCACCAAACAGAATTAATCCCCATGAAACGGCAAAAGAGAATGAAAGCGGCCGCCTTTCTCTTATAAACAAAAAAGACAACAGGATACAAGACGATGCCCATATCGCCGCTTTGTCAAACCAGATCCACTGCCCGATAGTTTCACCTGAAAGAAATTCCAAGTTATCAACGCATACCAGACTAAGCAACATACATACGGCGGCAAACTGCAATGTCACAGCCATGTATGTCATTATCCTCCGGATACTGTGTGTCGTTATGATTCCTTTCATCTATGAAACTCCGGGATTTTACAAGTTAATATTCTCTTATACTGTCGTTCTCTATAAAAAATATACGCTGATTATATATGCGCTCGGGAATAGTAAACCATAACAGTGCACCGCTTGGAATTTGGTCATACACCTGAGTGGAATCAGTAGCTTCTTTACAGGGCAATGGCGTGAATCGTTTTTCCATGACATCCCAATAAAACAAAGTGTGACTTACCTCCATCTTATCCTTTCGTTTTTTCAAAACCGCCGCTTGCCTTTGTTGCATTTGCGGAATGAGTGAACGTATTTTACCCTCTGCACCCACGTAAAAGGGATCGGAAATATATCTCAGGTTTTGTCCGTCGGGGCAATCGGCTACCATAAAGATGTTATCTCCCACCACATTGTCAAACACGCACATACCGTCATCGGAACAAACGCCCATAGCAAGAGGTTGCCATTTATAGAAGTTATATATACACAGGTAGACGTTCCGACCATATTTCCCGCTTGAAACATCTCCGGTAGTTTCCGCCTGAATTTCAAAGCTGACAGTTTTGCCCAAATACTCGTTTGTCACATCATGCAGAAACGGGCTTTTGAGGAATGTCGTATATCCGTCATCCTCCATCTCTCCGTTCTCACGCTGTTTCAATTCAAAGCTGAGACGGTAAACCTTAGCGGGTTTTAAATAATATTTTTCGATAAGCCGTTCGGCATGTGCGCCCGGCTGTTCCTCACCCGGGCCGAAACTATAGAAACGCCCATCACTCAATACAGCGCACCAGTTATGTCCCAAATCCATTTTGCTCCAAAGAGTGAATTCTATCGCTACAGGAATGCCAACGGCACGCATAACAAATGCCCCGAGGTTACATATTCCCTCGCACAGGCCGATACCCGCACGATAGGTTTCATCAATAGTTGGATAGAAAGGTAGTCCTGTATCTTGGTATCTTACTATTTCTTTCAGCCGCTCGTTCAGCAAAATACAAGCTTCGAGCGGCGTAGATACCCGTGCAGAATCCAACATAGGCATGAACCGTTCCATCAGTTTTCTCCGAAGCAAAGACGCCTTCTCTGTTTGCGCTCTATATGGCAGTATATATCCGCAAAAGTCATCAAAGGATATATTTTTCGCCCAAGGTTTCTGCCAAACAGAAAATGCCAATTCGATATTGTCCACAAGGTACGCACTGTCAAGGGAAACGAGATCAAATACCTTATGACGTTCTGTGCGATAGCCTCTGCGAGCCAACGAATCACAATGCCGCTCCATCTCTTCTTTATCTTTAAAAACCGCAATGTCCGGTCTGTATTTTTGCCCATCGGGAGAGCGGTAATATTCATCTACCGAATAATGGTAAGGCATGTTCTTGATTAAATAGCAAGCGGCTTTTAACTTTAGCGAGTCGTTTTTATAAAAGTCCAACACGGCTTCCAGCTGAGGTCTGTTCTCTCCTGAAAGCTGTAAGGCTTGCTCCAACTGACTATCTGAAACGGAAGAACAAGCCAACAGGCAGCAACCGATCAATGTATATAACAATATAGATTTCATATTCTCATTTTATCTTTTTTAAAACCCTATCCCAGCGCAGTTTATCGCTTATTCCGTCTACTGATTTCCAAATCAAAACCGCCCTGCCCACAATATAAGGTTCGGGTAGCAATCCCCAATAACGAGAGTCTTGAGAGTTTAAGCCATTGTCACCGCCTACAAAATAATAGTTCTCCATAAAGCGATAAGTATGTATTGCGCTGTCTCCAAGTGACACTGTGCCATCCTTGTCAATGAGCAGACGCTGTTTCTGTTCCCAGCCTATCAGTTGCTTGTAAAGCGACCACGACACGCTGTCCATCTTCACACGATCCCCCTTAGCAGGTACAAACAGAGGCCCGAAATCTTTAATCGTCCAGCCAAGTTCTTTATTCCAGGGGTACGTGTACATCTCTACTCCGGGTGCTCCGCTATCAGGCAAGTGTGCGATTTGATCTTGAAACCAAATGTTACCAACCGTTCCATTGAAGCCCCTGATTTTATAATGACCGTTTTGTATTTCAAGAGTATCACCGGGCAAGGCTATGCAACGCTTCACGTAATATTTCATCACATCCAACGAAATGCTGTCCCAACGTTTCGGCTGATAGGGAAAGTTAAAAACCAGAACATCATCGCGCTTATAGTCTCTCCATCCCGGCATGCGATGAATGGCAACATCTTCGCCATCCAAAGCCGCCATTACATTAAATAGCCGTGCACCATTGGAGCATTTGTCCACCAGAATACAATCGCCCGGAAGCAAAGACGGACTCATGGAGTCGGATGGTATCCTGAAAGAAGTCACAACAAACACCTGTAATACGATATATATCACAACAAGCAGACACAAATAGAAAAACAGATTCATGATTCTATTCAACCACTTTGATATTTGTTTTTGTTCCTTCATATACACTTCAGGCGGAGTATTACTACTTGGCATCTCCGGTGATGGTCAACACTATTGGGGAAGATTCTACATTACAATATACGGTTATCGTTTTGTTGAAATACTCAGGATGATCCGCTTTATAAGTCACCTCCAGCTTTATTTCTTTACCGGGGCGGACAGGCTCTTTAGAATATTCTATAGAAGTACAACCGCAGGAAGTAGTCACGTCTTCTATTACCAAAGGATTATTTCCGGTATTCTTTAAAGTGAAAGTCGCTTTTTGCTCTTTCTCCCAGACAAAATCGCCAAATGTTATTAAAGTATCTTTTATGCTAACTTCTGTATTGAATGTATCATTTTTGTTTTCATATCCCAATTTTTCTCCCTTAATTATCTTCGTATATAATTCTTTTATTTTAGAATTATGCACAGGATTACCTATTGCTAATACCCTCTTCGTACTATCAACTAAAAAGGTCTGAAACATCGTCTCTTTTGAAAGTCCATTTATTCTAGAAAAACGATTCTCCATATCAATACATACAGGGTGATTAAACTGATGTATCTTTAACAAGTCTATCAATTCTTGTTTATTATTAGGATGCATAAAGAATAACACCTCAATATTTTTTTCAAAAATACTATCTTTTCTATTTATCAAATCTTTCCAGGTATCTAATTGCAATGTACAATTAAGACAGGATACACTATCAACATATGATATTATTGCATAGTCCCAAGAAGTATTTAGCGGAGAAGAAAGATTACCTTCCACAGACATAAACACTAATTCTGAAGGAAATATTATACTTTTCCCCATCCATTCCTCTATCAAATGCGAAATTCTTACATTTGGATTCTCTCTACATGAAAAAACAGATATCAATAAAAGCATTATTATACATTTTCTCATATATTCATTTTTGTTAATTCAAACTTCTGAAATCGCAATAGGTTTTCATCAAAATCGGGGCGTTTAAAATGGCTAACACTAATATAGAGACCATCTTCCCGTATAAAAAAGATATTTGCATTGTAAGAATATTCAGGAAACAAGGTTTCACCTACCACCTGAAAATCCTTATCCAATACCATAATAGAAAACTGTTTTCTTCCATTATGATAAATATCTAAATAACTTCTTTCCTTATCAAGTTCAACTTCCGGAAAAACAAAACGATAATAAACATTTCTATACTTGTCATAAATCAAATTACCATAAGCAGGTAATTCACATTTACGTTTCAACAACATTTCCACATCTACATCCGAAGACAAAACTTCAACTTTAGGTGACTTTAAATATCGACTCTTAGCTAAAAATGACTTTACATCCGAGAAATCACGCGATAATTCATAAATAGAATCGCTAACTTCAGAAGAATAAATAAAACTTCCACCATTATAACAAACACTCACTTTACCCCCTCCAGTGGATCTTGGTATTTCTTCATCTTTTACTACACATTGAAATTTTAAAGGAGTCACTGTCTTATGATTTGTTTTCAGGTCAATCATCACTCCATACGGACTATTACCCTTCAATTGATAACTCCTTGTTTGAGGTATATATAAGCTATCACCAATAAAATACATAGGGGAATATGTTATTGTGTGCACCAAAGCAGGAGCTAACATAGTACCATCATCCGCTTCTTCATATTCTATCTTTGACTTTACTCTACCTGTAGTATCTGCTACATAAATTATCGGTAACATTGGACTTGCTATATATATATTATTAAAGTCTTTTATCTGAAAGCCATAGACTGATCCTACGCCATTATTACCTTCTGCATCAAACTCAACCTTCTTTACCAAATCCATTGAGCTTATATCATAAAATAAGATTTCCTTAGACATGTTAGGAAAAGCCAAATACCCTTTACCATTTTCTTCAAAAGTCCATAGAATAAATTTGGGCAAACGAGTATTTACGTCAATAGGGAAAGTAAGATAATCATCAGTAGTTCGAATTGCGTACAGATCTTTCTCTTGCTTTCTCTGAGAAGTACATGCATTTAAAAAAAATACAGCAAATAAAACACAAAAACAGTTCTTCATAATAAACATCCTTTATAAAAAGGCTGACAGAAAAGTTTATATAAAACTCTTAAGTCAGCCTATACTACTTATATTACCATTTCTCAGAGCCACATGGACATCCTAATTGATCACCACGACCATTACAAATATTGTAATCAGCACTCCATCGGCAATTAAATCCAGTTCCCCATTCTCCACCAGCCAAAGCCTCCACATTAGCCAATGTCAAATCTGCGATTGTCTCTGTTTTCTGACTAGTATAAACACTATATCCTGCAATAACCGTAAATGCTGCAACAAAAGTGATCTTAATAAAATTTTTCATATTCTTTCTTATTTAAAATTTAAATTCTCTTAGTATTTCCGTATCTATCATTTCAACGAATAAGCAAACGCATTGCCCTTTACAACCAAATGTGTATCTTTGCCAAGACCTCCTTTTTTTAGTGGGTTATGGAGCAGGCGGTACACAACTGGTCAAAAATGCTCACCGCCTGTTCCTTTAAATTATATTATTCTCAAAAATCCCATAATATCGGTCGGTATGCCATAACCTTCGGATATCCGCAATTCCGATTCACCAATATTATAATTACGAAAGCAAATGTAGGAAATACATGAACTCAAAACTCACTTTATGGAGTAAAAAATGGTGTGAGAAAAACCTCACGCCCCTTTCTGAAGCAATAACAAGCATTTGGCACAGGCTAAACACCTACAATTTCACATCTTTCAAATCCAAATAAGCAAATTGTATTTCATCATTCAAATTCATTATAATTCTATCATAATCTTCATCATAACAAAAATCCACGATCTTATACCCAGTTTCTAAAGTACACAAGTAATTTCCATCTATATCAAAAACCTCAAATTTTGTCGGATATTTTTCATCTGTAAAATTAGCTCCACCCGAATAGGACGCCACTATTTTGTCACCGCAAAATCTCACTCCATTGTAATAAAGAATACGGTTTGTTACTTTTTTATTCCAAGCAGGTCCATATATATTATACTTTAGATCCCCTTCTAAACTACAAATAGTCATTAAATCATAATAGTGATAACATTCCACATACATGTTATGCTTAATAGATGCGGCAAAATTTATTCTTTTCTTTTCAATATCAGGATGTTGGTACTTCATAGGTTCAAATATACCTGAGTTTATATTCCATTTCGCTAAAGATTGATTAAATGTAGAAACACTGGTAGGCTCTATCAATATCGCCACAGATAATGTATCACTCATATACTCATACTTATCCGGAAATTGAATCATATTCATTTCTGTTTTCACTTCCGGCATATAATATGGATTAATCAGAACACTATCAATATCATAACTGAATATTTTTTGTTTACCATGGTCAGAGACATAGAACTTCCGACATGCTTCATTTATGCCAATGTGCCCCATGACTGTGATTTCACCCGGCCCTTGCCCAACATCAGCAATACTGGTTAAATAGCTAAAATCATTTTTAGTAAATATATGTATAAGTTTATCCGATGACGTATGATCAACGATAATTAAATAATTATCCATTAAAAATAGTCTTGCTATAGATCCAATTAAAACATCATCAATTGGAATTTCTTTCGTTTCACCACGAACGCTAATAATATTATTACGTTTGTTCTGTGTTTTTTCTGCCCCGGATTTATTTGCACACCCACAAAAGAAAGGGATCAGTAACAATAATAGTACTTTCTTCATAATCCATTATATTTTTAAAAGATAAAATACTTAAAAACTCATTTTATAGAGTAAACATGGCATAAAAAAACCTCACACTCCTTTCTGAAGCAATAACAAGCATTTAGTATCCGGCTAAATACCTCATATATTAGTCATCTTAAAGAATAAACATATACTTTGGGAGTATCTACCCGACTTAATCCATACAAAAGGTTGCCACAAAGACTAAAACCATACAAAGGCTTTGAAAGCAAGAAGTGTTCTATAGGATTACCCTCCCAATCATAAATAAATAGATCTGAGCAATTTAAAGCATTTTCTCCTGCGTCTCTAATACTTTTCCCTGAATACAATAAATACACAAAACGTTCATCCGAATCTATCCCAGTGAAACCAAACATATTATCACGTTCAAAAGAAATAATTACACCATACTCTTGAGAAGTAAACTTCGGAAAGAAATAATGATGCTTTCGTTTTAATACCAAACCACCACCTGGCAAAATCTCATAAAAATCAATCAACCCAAAACAACTTGCCACTAAATGTTTAGCATCACCTACCATTAGCGTGCTATTGAATAAAGTCCCTTTATGCTTTTGACCCAATTTATTCACATTCTCATCCGTAGGATAGTCAGCATCTCTTCTCACCGTAGATGTCTGTTTGTCAAAAGAGAATATCCGCCCTTCTTTAAGTAATCCAATAGCATAAATATAATTTTCAGTCTCGAAAAGGCGAAGAAAAAGTTCGTCTTCTTCAACAGGCAGCTCGCGTACCAAAGAGTGTTTAGCGGTAGAATCCGTTTTCAAGTTCTTCAGGTCCATTTCATAAATTCTCCCTTTACGATAATCTGAAAAACGAAAAGAATATGGAATATTAGTTCTTACGACAGAATATTGCGGCATTTCATCTACACCTTGACCTATTACATTACGAGTATGGACAGACATTGAGCGTAAATTCAGAAATTGCAATTCCCTTTTCCCCCTGGGTGTGGTAAAAACCAGAAAACTATCCTTGAAGCTAATTGAATAAGGATTTAATATATTCAACTCTTCCAAATCTATCGAATCAATAACATTCAGAGTTATCGTTTTCTTAAAATCCGATGAAGGTGAAGATTGTTCAAAACCACTACATGCCGAAAATAACAGCAATATACCTACTAAATTACTCTTCATTTTTATTATAGTATTACTGATGAACATCCTTCCATTAGAGTAAAAATCTCTCAATAGAACTGTCCTGATAATTAAAACCATATAAATTTCCCTCCCACACAGCAATGGAACTATAGAAATTATGAGGTAAAAGATAGATGCTTTCCAGTTGTATATCTCTATCTAAAGAAAAACATAGAACTTGACTTCTAATCAAAACATACAATCTTTCATTCGCCAAACAAGCATCGTTCACTATTGCCATAAAAGAATTTCCGGAATTATGACTATCTTTCGTTATATCTTTCACCATCGGAAAATTACCATAATCCAAGCTTTCTTGCAAAGTTCCGTCTATGGTGTATTTTTCTATAGTAGGAGAAGCAACCCCTATTGCCAATAAGCCAGACTTTCCACCAGATAATAATATCCTCCCACCTACTTCTTCGGAGTCTGTACCAAACCTTTTAATGAATTGACCATCATTGCCTATAACAGAAACAGCAGTTCCCTTTATATTAGGCAGATAAAACAGTGAATCCAAATATAAGAATCGACCCCATGGAGCATACGATATATCACGTGGAATCTTTACCGTCGATAAATGTTCGCCCGACAAAGAATACTTCTTTATAGAACGGCTTCCTTCATCTAACAAATGAAAATCTAATTTATCCCGGACAAAATGAACTACACCAATTACTTCACCAGGCCCTTCTCCACGCTTTCCTACTTTGCACCGCAAACGTAGATTTTCATCCAATACGACTATATTCCCTGCTAAATAATCTGCGAAGCAAATATCACCTGATACGCAAATTATGCAGGATACATTGTTACTAAATAAGCTTGAATCACTTAACTCTGTAATCAATGTATCTAACACCAATTGCCGTTCCACCCTTCTCATTTTATTACATCCGGATAAAAGTAACAAAATAAGTAAAAAAGGAATTACTTTCCCCATATCATCACTTTAAAGAACTAATTTAAACTATACACAATCACAGGTTCGTCTATCTTTACATCTGTAGCTATTATACTTTGGGAGTATCTATGCGATTTAATCCATATCTGCTCATCTATGAATATAAATCAAAACGATAAATAACTGTTTTATCATCGAAATATCGAATCCCATAAATATAATGTTCGTCAATACAGAAATTGCCAATAGGAAATGGTAAGATATACTTCTTCACTTTCTCGCCTTCCCAATTAAAACAAAGTATTTCTCTTGACACCTTATCCATTGCCGCTGCCTCCGTATAGTTCAATGAGGAATAGGTAAAACATATCAAATCATCTGAAACTGCCATTTTCATTAGCCCGGCGATACTCTTATCATAATCAATAGCATAACGTCCACGTCTTTGGCATATCAGTGGTGCATTTTTATATGGGGTTACAAATTTCTTATATACTCCACTATCTGAGACCTGATATATCTCAAAAATATCAGAAGCAAATGTTGAGATAACAAATTTGCCCTGCTTATTATTTGTCATTATTTCGCCCTGAAAAGTAGCACCTCTATATATTCCATTAATTTCATCATAAGCAAAAGGATAATCAAAATAGCAACCAACAATATTATTATTCGAATCCAAAATCCCAAAACGTCCTTCCTTAAATGAACCAGTAGCTATCGTCTGATTATCTAAAAAACGAAAGCGAAATGGGCGAAAATCCACCGTATACGGATAAGGTTCTTTTACAACATTTATAGTACTACTATCTCCTAATATATCTGTTAATGACACACTATTTATCATCTGCTTATTTCGTTCAACAAAAACAAAACAAGAATCTTGTATGAAAAAGTCACCCCCAAAATCAATAAATTCACCTGGTCCTTCACCTACTTTTCCCCACCTTTTTAATAATTTTCCGTTTGTGGCATCAATAAATGAGAAATTATACTCATCACGCATGTACTTTGCGATTAGTATATCATTGTGAATTCCAATATGAGTTATTATATCTAACACATCTTCATCTGAATAGATACTATCATAGGCTACAATCTCGCATACTTCATCAAATGTATCAATGCTGACGGAGGGTTGTTCACAAGCTACAAATATGATAGATAACAAAATTATCAATACTAAATTATTCTTCATCTTTATTCTATAATTATACTTGTTCTTTAAATTGATAAATAGCCAAAACCGGATTATCACTATCTTCCACTGTTTTCATTAACCTGTCTAAAACCGGATCCTTTATTTGTGTTCTGTCTAAATCAGATGGATGCATAACCCCAATAATCTGATCCCCATAAACACCAATAGGCAAAGGGAATTTTCCTCCAAGCCCCATGTCGTCAATAACTTGGTCGCACTTGAAATTAATTGTTTTACCCGAACTTTTATCCCAAACTCCTACATATCGATCCCTTTTTATGTAATATTTCACAACTACACTTTTATCAGTTTCATAAACGTACATCAGTCGAATCCATTGATGATCTCCGGAAAGAAGCTCTTTCATAAGATCTCTGGAACTATCGTATTTTAGAAAAACGTTGGAATCAGGAAAAGTATTCTCCTTAAAGTATAACGAATATGTGTTCTGTAAAGTATCCGCACTTATTGTATAAATCCGATTCGAAAAATAAGGATAGAAACGTAACATGCTATCTTCCGTATAGAAATTAGAACAACCTCCATGTAAGATTTTGCCTGAAGCGTCTCCTTCTAACAATTCGGTGTGTACTACACCTTGTTTATCTGCAATTATTATTTGTCTTGATGCGCTCCCTGCTATGGAACGTATAGGATAGTAATAGATAAACAACTCCGTATCAGGCATTTTCGCAAAGGATATTGGGCTCATGAAAGGCATCATTATGGATTCAACAAATATCAAATTGGATATATCATATTTAAGCAGTCGATTCAATTGCCTATCCAAAATAAAGATGAAACCGCTTCTATCTATCCAAAAGCTAAATGGAGAGAGAAATTCTCCGGGGCCATCGCCCGATGCTATTAGTCCCCTCACATACTTTCCTTCCATATCAAACGTATATAATCCACGAACATCCAACACATAGATATGATTATCGAAAACTTGTATTTGATTGATCTGTTTTATCAAGCAATCATCATTGGTTTCCAATTTGATAAAAGTAAGTTCATGGAGCATGGAAGTTTTCTCTTTTTCCAATTTTCCGAACTCAATCGCCCTTGCATCTTCAAGTAAATCTTTGTCCTTGCTTCCCGAAGAAGAAGTGCATTGAACAAAAATCGTGAAGACTAAATAAGTAAACAAACAAATAAATAAATATTTTCTCATCTTAAAGAATTAATTTAAACTATACTCGATTATAGGTTCGTCTATATTCACATCTGTAGCTGTAATCACTCCTCGCTGTTCATCCACTGATATGCCATAGATATAATGATCTAACACATATTTTTTGAGTGGTTTGCCTGTCAAGCTAAACACATAAATATATTGTCCGCCATCCGGATTATGAGCACCATTTTGTGCATCTCGTGCTATATCTTTGAATGAACGCCCGTGAAAGACTGCATATATTGCTTTATCTGTCACTTGTACATCGCTAAATCCCATAATACCGGTCGGTATGCCATAACCTTCGGATATCCGGAATTCCGGTTCACCATGCGGGCCGATACGCACAATGTGCGTACTGTCTTTCAAATTATAAATTTCAAGCACTTCTCCTAACTGGGTAACGGCGGCAAGTACTCCATTGCGCGGATTGTAATCTATAAAACTACGCCACGCCTGCGCCAAAGCAGGGCGGGCATTTTGCAAAGCATCCTCATTAACAGAAGGAATAGAGCCGAACTTATGCAATAATTTTCCAGACCTATCTACCCTGCAAAAACGACTATTGCCCGAATAATCAGGAATAATGAAAGTGGAATCATCACACATCACAAAATCCAGCGCCCGGAGAATATCTTTATCCAGATCCACCGCTTCCTCACGAAGCAATGAATCACCGGATAAAGCAAACCCAAACTTTGTTAATTCTGACTTATTAGCATCTAAAGTCCACAAAAAAGCCCCATTCCATCGAAAATTTTCGGCAGAAAGCATATTCTGTGGTGCATCGCCACGCCTCCCGAAAGAGGATAGGTAATGGAAAACAGGGTAACTGAAGGCATGAAAAAAATAATCTGTTCCATGCAAATCAAGCACCACGGCTTTGTTATCTTCTACATGTAACCGGAAAGGATAGCGAAATAAGATCGTATCCAATAAAACCGGTTTCGCTTTCAATTCTTGTTCCTGCGGGAAATCAGTGTACACTTCTTTGCCGGAAGTAGTTGTTTTTGGTGGAGTACAAGAAATGAGTAGGGAGAAAAATATGGTATTAATAGTGTATGCTATATAGGACATCATAAGTATATACTTTAATATGGTTTAATGGACAATCAATAGAGCCTATTCCCAAACAAAATCCAGTACTTGTTTCAGGAACTGCCAATGCTTCTATATTTTCCAATAAAAAAACGGAGGACATTTTCGCCAATGACTGCTTTTTATAAACATACCCTCCTGTAGCAAGAGCTACAACAATTACAAATACCAGAATCTTTTTCATGTTGTTTTTCATTTAATTCAATGTGTTTCACAAAATATTTATCACGGAGGCAAATGTAAGGAATACATAGATTCAAAATCCATTTTATGGAGTAAAAAAGGGGCGTAAGAAAAACTTTACGCCCCTTTTTATGCAATAACAAGTATCATCATTCATTTAATAACCAAGTAAAAACCCATCTCTTCTTTCTCGTTTTTACCGGATTCTAAATTCACATGAGAGTTTTTACTATCAAGCAGTTTCCTTAGCGAACTTATAGCCATTCTTCTTCTATCACCAATACCGTCCTCTCCCGAAGTCCAACCACAAATCTCTATAATCCGGTCGTTTGACAAAAAATGATTCTCAGCATGAATAAATGCACAAAGTAATTTGTAAGGTTGAAGCGGACAATTTATCACTTTCTTTCCTCCAAAAGTAAGCGTTCTTCCTATTTCGTCAAATACTATATCACATATCTGATATTTGTCTTTATCAATGCACAAAACAGTGTTACCGCAAACACAAGGCTTTGTACTCTCCCTCACCTTCCGGTGATATAAAATGTGATACAAAATAAGGAGAATAATTGCTAATAAACAAACTACAATTATTACTAAGCATACCACTATTCCGGTCTCGCTCCAATCAGCGCATTGCCATACTGATGGGAAAGCTATATAAGTTACCAACCTGAAAAAATACATATCATCAAGATAGTACTCTCCCAACTTATTCATATCAGTCAGAAGTGTTGAGTCACCTACAACAATTCTCTCTTTCTTTTTATCGCCCGGCTGTTCGGAAAATAATTCAAGAGCAGTATAATAATGTGGTTGTACATTATTCCGATTTCCCTGCCATAATTCATTCAAAGAATATATAGAAGGAGTATTCATCAAAAGCAGGTATTTAGATTTCAGACCTAATATCCTCGAAGGCAACAATCGCTTTAGTTCTTTCACGGAATCAACTTCTACTATAGTCTCTCCTGCTGCTGTTACCATACGACGTTTAGTACCCTGCGATTCTTCCCTTCCTCCAAACGAATATGGCATACCGAGCTTATCAAATTCCCGATTCACCCAGAATTCCGCCGCATCTTTCAGCAGCATTTCAGCTTTCTGCTTACTTTTCCTCCGATTTTCCGCTCCGCTCTCATAGACCCAATAAATAAGTAGTCCGGTTACCAGTACCAGCACCGCTACTGATATACATATTATGTACTTATAGTGTTTCATCATAGTCGATAAATGTTTTATACCACAAATGTATATATAATTTTTGATTGCGAATACGTTTAGCCTTATTAGCAAAAAGGTTTTTGCATTTTTTGTTTATTCTTACGCCTTTATAAAATAAATAACCTTAAAAATTACAGTTCTTTATCAATCTTTATAACCTGTATTATTCATATTGCAGGAGTTAAAGGAGTTATCGCCGTACTAAAACCGTACTAAAATCGTGTCTGCTCCGTAC
>NZ_DBDF01000208.1:0-8820 GCF_002293435.1 Bacteroides sp. UBA939
GGAGGAGAATAGAGATAGTCTTGATTATCAATATAGATATTACAGATTATCAACAAGATAAAAAACATGTGAAACTTAAATGTATAATCTGCATCATCTGCGGATGAAAAATATCTTTTGAATAACGTACTTTACTTTCTGAATTACTTCGGTTCGTAAGGTGTACAATCTTATCACTTGATTACTTTCACCGTCGCCGGATGTTCCATCTCTTCTTTCCATTCGCGAATACAGGCGAACCACTCTTCGGGAGTTTGATATCCGAAAGTCTCTTTCATCGATGTAAAAGTAACATTGTGAGTGAAATACTTGCTGTCTTTAGCGCCGATTGTGTACAGATAATTGGCAGCATCTTTCACTTCTGCTTTCACATACTTCTGATGGATATACGTACATAATCCTACGGTTTCTTTGGCGTACTTCACGGTGTCGTTCACAGGCCAGTCGGTTCCCCAACATGCTATCCGACCTTTGCGGTCGGAATAAGATACGGAGCCTTTGATGTCCATTACACCGGTTCGTCAGCTTTCGCCTTGTTCCAGGTGTTGTTTACTTCCACAGCAAAACTCATTTCTGATTCTTGTGCTTCTGCCGTTGCACAGAGGCTGCATAGTAACAGTAATACTATAAGGATTCTCTTTTTCATGGTTGTTGAATGTATAGCTGATTTGCCACAAAAGTAATGTATCTCTTGTATAATACCATTTCTATATTGATATAAATACTATCGGCTTTGTGAGTTAACTGACACGCGGTTACTTTATTTCTTCATATACCGGCGATATTGCGAATGCCGGTTATAAATCAAGATTCTGAGCTTTATCAGCCGAATTGTTGTATGCTTTTCCATTTATTTTCAGGTCTTTAGCGTTCTTTACCTGCAATGTCGCACCCTTTGTTTCTATCTTTACGTTTTCGATGGATACGTTTTCGGCTTGACTGATAACGATGCCTTGTTTGGCATCTGTAATCACCACATCTTTTACGTGCACATTACGGATAGGCATTTCGGGCAAACCGTTGAAGAACATGGCGCGTCCTATGCCTTTGCCGGTGATGTTGCTAATGTGAATGTTGCGGAAAGCAGGAGTTTCTTCCGTTACGGGCGGAATGGACGATTTCATTCTGTTGGCAAGGTCGTTTTCCGTTTCTTCGCCGGCGGCTTTACCACCGTAGTAAAGGTCGAATAACAATGCTTCATGCGGGATGTCGATCATGTTGATGTTGCTGATGTAAATGCTTTCGACTACACCACCGCGTCCGCGGGTGCTCTTGAAGCGCAGACCTACATCCGTACCGAGGAAAGTACAGTTTGTTACATATACATTCTTTACACCGCCCGACATTTCGCTACCTACCACGAAACCTCCATGTCCGTGCAATACAGTATTGTCCTTTACAATCACATTCTGGCAAGGCTCGCCACGCTTGCGACCGTCGGCATCTTTTCCCGACTTGATACAGATAGCATCATCGCCTGCATCAAAAATGTTATTGATAATCAGTGCGTTCTTGCAAGATTCAAGGTCAAGTGCGTCACCGTTCTGAGAATACCAGGGATTGAATACCCTTACGTTCTGAATAGTGACATGCTCGCATGACAGTGGGTGCAGACACCAGCTTGGAGAGTTCTTAAAGGTTACGCCATCCAACAATACTTTTTTGCTTTTCACGATGCTCAGCAATACCGGGCGTAACCAGGGACGGATTTCATTCCATTCTTCCTCACTTTTAATATCGCTCGGATTGTTGAATTCCTTAGTAGCCATAGCCCCTTTCAAGGCGCCTGCGGTAGGATACCAGATGCTGCCGGATTTATCGACCACACCACCCGAATTAACCAGGTTGCTCCATTGTCCGGCAGTCATTTTATCTTTCTTCACCGGACGCCAGCTATCGCCTGAACCATCGAAAACACCTTGTCCGGTAATAGCGATATTCTCGGCCCCCAAAGCCGAGAT
Organism: Bacteroides sp. UBA939; assembly: GCF_002293435.1. GTDB lineage: Bacteria > Bacteroidota > Bacteroidia > Bacteroidales > Bacteroidaceae > Bacteroides. The sequence continues at coordinate 1,962 of NZ_DBDF01000208.1, forward strand.
AGGAGACTGGCAACGGTGCGTATCCAGTCCTTCAAAAGAAGTCTTGATAATAGGATATGCTTCAAAATCAGCTGTGAACAGTACTAAGGCGTTCTTCTCAGTATATAAGTTGACGTTACTCAGCAGGACGATAGGCCCGGTCAGCCACAGTCCTTCGGGGATAATTACTTTACCGCCACCCTTGGTGTTAACGGCTTTGATAGCATCATTGATGGCTTGGGTATTCAACATAATACCGTCTCCTTTGGCTCCAAAGTCTGTGATGTTGACTGTGTAATCCGGGAAAACGGGTTGTTGTACTTTCGGCATCTCGAAAGGCAGATTCTCATAGATACTTTCATCTATATAATTTCTATTTTGCGCTTTTACTGTATTCTGAACAGAGAGCAGCGGAAGAGATAATGCCATAAGCATCCATGATTTTTTGATAAATGTGTTCATTGATAAGAGTTTCATATTAACCTGATTCTAATCTTTAAATATTATAAAAACCTTGTTTAATTATCAATTGCAAATGTATCGGGATTTGGCTGAAATCATGTGTACAATTTGTTAGTTTAGGTGGACTATTTGTGATTTTAGCCTTTTTCTTTGCATACTTTCGGATTTCTTATACAGAAAGTTCATATCTTTGCGCCCTCAAAATCGGTTAATGAATATATAATAGGTATGAGTTACAATTTGTTGAAAGGAAAAAGAGGCATTATTTTCGGTGCTCTGAATGAGCAGTCTATTGCCTGGAAAGTAGCTGAGAAAGCTGTAGAAGAAGGTGCGACAATCACCTTGTCCAATACCCCGGTGGCAGTTCGCATGGGTGAAGTATCCGCACTGGCAGATAAATTGAAATGTGAAGTGATTCCTGCTGACGCTACCAACGTAGAAGATTTGGAAAATGTATTCAAGCGCTCTATGGAAGTATTGGGCGGTCAGGTTGATTTTGTACTTCACTCCATTGGAATGTCTCCGAATGTTCGTAAGAAACGTACGTATGATGATCTTGATTATGAAATGTTGGGTAAGACGCTGGATATTTCCGCAGTGTCTTTTCATAAGATGATACAGGCTGCCAAGAAGCTGGATGCGGTTGCCGATTACGGTTCAATCCTTGCATTGAGTTATGTGGCCGCCCAGCGCACATTCTACGGCTATAATGATATGGCAGATGCTAAGGCTTTGCTGGAATCTATTGCGCGCAGCTTCGGTTATATATATGGCCGCGAACACAATGTGCGTATAAATACCATTTCACAATCTCCGACTATGACAACTGCCGGTTCGGGTGTGAAGGGTATGGACAAGTTGTTGGACTTCGCCAATCGCATGTCTCCCCTCGGTAATGCCTCGGCAGACGAATGTGCTGATTATTGCATCATGATGTTCTCCGACCTCACTCGTAAGGTTACTATGCAGAACTTGTATCACGATGGTGGTTTCTCCAGTGTAGGTATGAGCTTGCGGGCTATGGCTACTTATGAAAAAGGGCTGGACGAATATATGGATGAGAACGGAAACATTATTTATGGATGATAATTAGTGATTAGTGTTAAGTGATTAGTGATTAATAGGCTGCGCTGTTCACTGTATAGTTATTAATCACTAATCCTTTACCCCTAATCACTAATCACTAACCTCTAATCACTAATCACTAATCAACATGCTTCCTGCTCTTTATCTTTTACCCGTTACTCTGGGTGATACAGCACTTGAATCCGTATTACCTTCTTATAATAAGGAGGTAATAGCGGATATCCGTCATTTTATTGTGGAAGATGTGCGTTCGGCGCGTCGTTTCCTCAAAAAGGTAGACCGGGAGATAGATATTGATGCGTTGACCTTTTATCCGTTGAATAAGCATACGTCCGCCGAAGATATTTCCGGTTATCTGAAACCGTTGCTGGAAGGAAAGCCTATGGGAGTGATATCTGAGGCCGGTTGTCCCGCGGTGGCTGATCCGGGAGCTGATGTTGTGGCAATTGCACAACGGAAGAATTTAAAGGTAGTGCCGTTGGTAGGACCTTCTTCCATAATACTGTCCGTGATGGCTTCGGGCTTCAATGGGCAAAGTTTTGCTTTCCACGGTTACCTTCCCATTGAGCCGGACGAACGGGCTAAGAAACTAAAAAGCCTGGAACAACGTGTGTATGCCGAGCATCAAACCCAACTGTTTATTGAAACACCTTACCGCAATAACAAAATGGCGGAAGATATCTTGCGCAACTGCCGTCTGCAAACCAAGCTCTGCATCGCCGCAAACATCACGTGCGAAGGAGAGTATATAAAGACTAAGACGGTGAAAGAGTGGCAAGGCAAAGTTCCCGACCTTTCTAAGATTCCTTGTATTTTTCTCTTGTACAAATAACTTCTTTCAAGTGCTCGAATTCATTCTCAAAGCAATTGCCGAAGAAGTTCTTCCCTAAATTAGATTCTATTTGCTGTAGTGTCCAAAGTTTACCGATCTCTATGTGTTGTGCATCCTGTAAGAGGCTTTCGTCTTTTATATCCAGGAGGAAGAGGTAGACAAGCCGGTTCGTCACTTCATTCTCAAAGTGATACATGGTGTTGAATTGCAAGTCTTGTATAGGGATTTGTGGAAAAGCCTGCTTTACAAGACGCATAATTCCTTGTTTCAACGTTTCACCAAATAAAAGATAGCATTCCATCGGAACATCGGTTTTTTCTTTATCGAGTACGCAACGCTGAGGCCGCGGGCGGAGGTACAGCATACCGTTGTGGACTACTGCGATGCGAACTACCGGATTGATAAAGTCATTCTTATGCTTGATGGCGTCCGCTGCCAGGCATCTGCCGATTACATCTCCTTTGGTATTGACAATAGGAACCAATGCCGTACGTTTCATTACCTGATTGAAATAGAAAATACCGAACTGGTTGAACAGTATGCTTAGTATGAATACGACAGAAGGACAGATACCGAACAAGAACCTACGGGTACCCTCGCCCATAGTACCGGGTATCATAGCCGTTATGAAGGTTATCAGGAAGTGCAGGAATACGATAATGAGAAGTACCCGTGCGGATACGATTGAGGATTCTGCACTTTGTGCAGAAAGTTGGTTGCCGGGATTCGCCTGAGAGGTGAAGTGGTTGAGGAGGCGTTTCCTGTTCAGGAAGATTATGAATACAGGTATCACGACAATGATTTCCAGAGTCAGTGCGTACATTCTTAAAGGGTAATAACCACTAAAGAGAAAAGTGGTTAATGTCAATAGCAGGAGCATCCCTGTGGTACAGTAGAGTAAGAAATTCAGGATTTTCGCTTTCTTTCCATATAGCGTATATAGGCAATATAGAACTCCTATGCCTGCACCAATGTAGATAGAAATGTCTTGAGCCGTAAATTCACATAATATAATAGATATTATAACCGGAATAAATCCCAGTGACATATTAAATTTCGATGATAGAATATCTTTGTTGGACATTGTGGTTTTTATTTTTGTCGTTTCCTTGTAAATAACAAATAGAAAAAGTAATTGGTTTCTTTGCTTCGTGCCTTTTTTTGTTAAAGATGAACATGTTTTTTATAAGGCTGAATATGTTTCTCAGCATGGTAGGAGGAACGCACCAGCGGAGCGCTTTCTACCTGGTCGAAACCTTTTGCCAGACCTGCCTTTTGGTAAGAGGCAAATTGAGCCGGAGTAACATACTCCATCACAGGATAATGTTTGTGGGAGGGTTGCAAATACTGTCCGATGGTTAGGATTCGACATCCTGTCAGGCGAAGGTCGTCCATTAATTCTTCTACTTCTTCGGGAGTTTCTCCCAATCCTACCATGATACCTGATTTGGCGGTTATTCCGCTTCCGGCTATCTGGCGTATTACTTCGAGACTTGTTTCGTAGCGGGCTGCGCTGCGTACGAGAGGAGTGATGCGTTTTACGGTTTCCATATTGTGCGATATAATTTCGGGTTGTGCTTCGATGATTTGTGTAACCAGTTCTTTCTTGCCTTGAAAATCGGGAATGAGTACTTCGACAGTAGTTTCCGGATTCAGGCGTTTGATTTCAAGAATGGTTTGTTTCCAATGTGATGCTCCGAGGTCGGGTAAATCATCACGGTCAACGGAGGTGATGACTGCGTGGGAGAGCTTCATTAAGGCTACCGACTCTGCCACACGGGTAGGTTCGTCCGGGTCTAAGGGAAGCGGTTTCCCTGTCCGGGTATTACAGAATTTACAGCTACGGGTACATATATCGCCGCCTATCATCAGGGTAGCGGTTCCTTTCCCCCAGCATTCCCCCATATTGGGACAGCGCCCGCTGCTGCAAATGGTGTGCAGGCAGTGGGTGTCGACTATGCGTTTGGTTTCAGTATAACGCTCGTTGGCTCCGATGCTTATTTTGAGCCATTCGGGTTTACGTACTCTGTTATTCATGGTAATGATTTCTGTTTTAACAACTCTAACTACTTTAACTCCTGTAGTAGATTGCTTTCAAAAAAGTTCGTCAGTTTCGTGTACAAGTGATAGCGGGTGTTACCGCCATAGATGCTGTGGTTGCGGTTGGTGTATATCTGCATGTCGAATTGTTTGTCCAGTTGCACCAGACGCTCGGCATACTCGGTGAGGTTCTGGAAGTGGACATTGTCGTCCGCCATGCCGTGTACAAGCAACAGGTTACCGTGCAGCTTGTCGGCGCGGGTGAAGGCGGACGAGCTTTTGTATCCTTCGGCATTCTCCCGGGGAGTACGCATGAAACGTTCTCCGTAGATTGTGTCGTAGAAGTTCCAGTCGGTAACGGCGGCTACGGCAACTCCGGCTTTGAATACGGGTGTTCCTTCGCTCATGCTCATAATGGTCATGTATCCGCCGTAGCTCCATCCCCAGATACCGATGCGGTTTTTGTCTACGTAGGGCAGGCTGCCCATGTGTTGGGCAGTGAACACCTGGTCTTTGGCTTCTTTCACGCCGAGGCTCAGGTATGTGCACTTTTCAAATTCGGTGCCCCGTCCGCCTGTGCCGCGCCCGTCTACGCAAACTACGATAAAGCCGCGGCTTGCCATGTAAGTTTCCCAACTGATGCTCCATGAATCAAGTACTTGTTGCGAACCGGGACCGCTGTATTGGTACTGCAATACGGGATATTTCCGGGAAGCGGAGAAGTCGACAGGCTTCATCATCCAGCCGTTCAGGGTTACGCCGTCGGGAGTCTGGAAGGTGAAGAATTCTTTCCGGGGAACGTTGTACTGTGCCAATGTCTGTTTCAGTTTATCATTGGTAACGAGTGTAGCCAATTCTTTTCCTGTGTTGTCGTTCAGAGTGATTACGGTAGGAGTGCTCAGGTTTGAGTAACGGTTCATATAGTACTTCATGTCCGTACTGAACTGCGGAGTGTTAATACCCGGCTGGGCGGACAGTTTGGTTTTCTTTCCTTTGCGGTCTATCTTATAGACGGCTTTCCGCAAGGGGCTTTCTTCGTTGCTGGTGTAGTAAAAGGTGTTTTCACCTGCATCCCATCCCAGAAATTCCTTTACCTGATAGTTTCCGGCGGTAACTTGCTTTACGAGATTGCCGCCCATGCTGTACCAATAGAGATGGTTGTAGCCGCTCTTCTCACTCAGGAAGCTGAAGTTCTCGGGATAGAAACGGATATTGTCTAATACGGCTTCTTTGATGTAAGTGTCGCTTTCGTCGCGCAATGCCAGCTTGCATACCGTGGAGCGCGGGTCGCCGAAGTACATGTCGAGGCGATTCTGGTGGCGGTTCATTGTAATGATGGCAAGCTTATTGGGGTCTTGTGTGAAGAGGATACGCGGAATATATCCGTCCGCATCCATCGGCACGTTCATCTTACGGGTTACTTTGGATTTGATGTCGAAGGTGTGCACGGACACTTTGGAATTCGCTTCGCCCGTTTTAGGGTATTTGTAAGTGTAGTCGCCCGGATACTTTTCGAATGCGGAGATGTGGGGATTGCTTCCGGCAAAGATGGGGAAACTGTAGGAGGACACTTCCGTCTCGTCAAAGCGAATGTAGGCGAGTATCTGGCTGTCGGCACTGAATTCCAGCGCGCGGTCGAAGGCGAATTCTTCTTCATACACCCAGTCGGGAATGCCGTTGAGCACGGCATTGCGTTTGCCGTCTTCCGTAACCTGGCTTTCGCTGTTTCCGAAGAGGAGCTTAACAAGGAAGATGTTGTTGTCGCGTACGAATGCTACCATCGTTCCGTCCGGCGAGAAAACGGGAACCTGTTGCGGGCCGCCGTCGGATAGTTTTTCCACTACGTTATTGATTTTCCCGTCAAGGTTGCGTCTCAGGCTGTACAGATAGTGTACGGCGGTGTAAGAGTGGCGGTAGATGGGGGTTGTCTCGGTGGCAATGAGTAGTTTGCTGCCATCGGGCGAGAAGCTGTAGCTATCGAAATTCTTGAACGGGCATTCGCGTGCGGTGGCGGCGTCGAACAGTACTTCCACCTGTTTCCCGGTTTTGAAAGAGTATTTGATGATTTGCGTTCCTTCCGCGCTCATTTGTGAATAGTGTTCTCCATCGCCCGGGATGGGGATTACTCCGTAAATGTTTTCCGCACGGAATTTACCTGATACGATGTCTTTTAAATTAAGTGGTTGCTTGCCTTGTGCGAAACTTGTTAATACGCACAGGCAAAGGAGTAGGGTTGTAGTTATCTGTTTCATCTTTATACAAGAACATTATAATCGAACATTGAGTCACAAAGATACAATTTATATTCATACTGCCATAATCTGTTGTTACTTTATAATTTGAAATTAAGCGTAAAGGGGTGTTTCTGCCTTTTTCGACCGGTATGCACGGTTGTGAATAATGCAGGCAATGTATGTAATCTCCCTCCCGGGGTTTCGAGCGATTCTACCCTCACCCCTC
>NZ_DBDF01000208.1:8839-9204 GCF_002293435.1 Bacteroides sp. UBA939
GCGTGAGGGTAGAGTGAGGGTAGAAGTTACCCTCACTCTGTTTATTGCGTACGATTCGGTGTTAATACGCTGATATACAGTGGTTAAACGGGATATATATGGTTCTTGGACGGGATATATGCGGTGCGCAAACCATATATATCCCGTCCAAGAACCATCTATATCCCGTCCAAGAACCGCATATATGTGGTGTAAACACCATCTATATGCGGTNNCGGTGAAAACATGAGATTTATGACAAAGGGACAACACAGGCTAAGACTTTGCACAACTATCCAAATGACAATAAATAAACGCCACTTGCATTCATTATGATAGCATTATCCCGCTTTTCGTAACACACCCTGATTTATAAATTCATCTTT
>NZ_DBDF01000207.1:0-237 GCF_002293435.1 Bacteroides sp. UBA939
AAGGTACGTTCTCCTCCTCCCGGAATTAAGCATCAAAATCAGGCTTTTTCACCATATATATATGGTACTTACACCGCATATATATGGTTCTTGGACGGGATATATATGGTTCGCGCACCGCATATATCCCGTCCAAGCACCGCATATATCCCGTCCGCGCACCGTATATATCCCGTTTAAGCACTGTATATCAGTGTGTTACAATCAAATCACCGGCAAAAAACAGAGTGAGGGTAA
>NZ_DBDF01000207.1:317-21348 GCF_002293435.1 Bacteroides sp. UBA939
TCGTGGGACGAGAAATTTCATCTGCACCTCCTTAAACCGATATCCGCGTTCCTTTCCTTCCTGGTCTTCCAGTACAAGCCGTCCGTCCGATTCTATGCGTAGCAGGCGGGCAAGGAAATCACCTTCTGCATCGGCATAGCGGTGGAAGCCTTCGCGGCGGAAAAGGGAATGGGCGTAACGTTCGGCAATGCGGTTGGCGGCATCGCCCGTGATATCCGCCTGCAAGAGGGAATAGTATGCTTTTACCCGCTTCATGATGTTGGCAAGTATCAGATACCGGTCGTACTCCTGCCCAGTGATTTGTTTTAAGGATACAGGATTGGGAGCATTGCTCCGGAAGACCTCCTGGTTTATGTTTACTCCGATGCCGGCGATGCTTCGTCCGATATGACTTCCCGAAAGGTCATTCTCTATCAGTATGCCGCAAATCTTTTTTTCGTTCCGGTAGATGTCATTCGGCCATTTAATGGAGATGCCGTCTGTCCATTCATCCAACTCTTCTTTGATGGAAAGGGAGACGATTTGGGAAAGAATGAACTGGCGGCGGGCTTCAACGAATGTAGGGTAGAGCACGAAACTGAAAGTGATGTTCTTGCTTTCTTCCGATTCCCAGCTATTGCCACGCTGTCCTTTACCGGCAGTTTGGCGCTCGGTAATGAGGGTGGTAAACTCCCGGACGGGCGGTTGCGATTCATTGCACAGCTGCGTCAGGTGGTTGTTCGTAGAGTCTGTTTCCGCCAGTACAATTAGCGGGACAGGGAATGTTGCAGCGCAATTCCGGCTGCTTGGTTGGGTATCGTTATCAGGGCAAGGCATCATATTCGGCGCGTTTCTTTTTGGTGAACTTCTTCAATACTTCAGTATATGCATGGTCGATGAGGCTTTTTATCAGTTTGTCATCCGCATCTCTGTCAAGGAAAACCTGGTTCCAATACTTCTTGTGGAAATGATAAGCTTCTTCGATAGCCGAATAGCGCTCACGCAGTTCAATCGCATATTCCGGGTCGCACTTCATGCTGATTTTGTTGGACGATTCCAGGTCAATCAGCACAAACATCTTATCCATGACTTTCATTACGAGTGAATAGTCGTCGAACGGAAGACACTCCGTGACGGCTTTCTTGGAGAGGCAGTATTCGCGGGCGGTTTCTATATCCATGAGGCAAATGTTGGGTGTTTAGTGAATAATATCTCTTAGCTTAAAGCGTTATAATCAATTCTTTCAGAACATGGGCGGATAGAATGCATCTTTAATATGTTCTATTTTAAAAGTTCCGGCTTCACCGACAACCGTGATAATATCGAAACGGACAGGTTCGTCAATACTGAAATGTTTGATGTATGCATCGGCGGCTATTACAATATGGCGTATCTTCTTCCAATTGACGGCATCCTGTGGTTCTATGTATTCCGTATTGCTGCGCGTCTTTACTTCTATTACAACCAGTTGCCCATTTTTAGCTGCCACGATATCCAGTTCAAGACGGTTTTTCCGCCAATTCCGGTGTCGGACAGTATATCCGTTACGTTCCAGATACTTTATAGTAGCATCTTCTCCGGCTTTTCCAAGATTATTGTGCGCTGCCATACTTTATGATTGGTATATAGGCAATAGAATTACTTTTTAACTGTTACAATGCAAAAATACGTTTTTTCTTCTTTGTATTTACGGAAGTAAAACTAATTTTGCAGGAAATATGAGAAAGAGGAATAAAACAGGTGTGAAAGCCACACCCGAAGAGCCTAAACGCGAACAGCGCATCGTTTGCCTGATGAGCGAAGAGGAAATGCGGATTGTAGACCGTTATCTGGAGAAATACAAGATAACGAATAAGTCTCGCTGGGTGAGGGAGACTATCCTTATGTTTATTTATAAAAAGATGGATGAGGATTATCCTACTCTCTTCGGCGAACATGATATGAGACGATAGCGGATGGAAGATACTCATTATATGAAACTGGCGCTTGCCGAAGCGCACAAAGCTGCCGAAAGGGGTGAAGTACCTGTAGGGGCGGTTATTGTGTGCAAAGACCGTATTATTGCCCGCGCCCATAACCTCACTGAAACTTTGACCGATGTGACTGCCCATGCTGAAATGCAGGCCATTACTGCCGCTGCCTCTACTCTTGGCGGGAAGTATCTGAATGAATGTACTCTTTATGTCACCGTTGAACCTTGCGTGATGTGTGCAGGCGCTATTGCCTGGGCGCAGATGGGGAAACTTGTATTCGGGGCAGAAGACGAAAAGCGTGGATATCAACGTTATGCTTCGCAGGCATTACACCCCAAAACGACAGTGGTTAAAGGTGTTCTTGCCGAAGAATGTGCTGTACTGATGAAAGATTTCTTTGTTGCGAAGCGACGGTAAACGGTATATTCTTCTTCTATCCTATAGGATTTATTCTTTGATTTCTTCGAAATCCACGTATTCTCCATCGTCTTTCGAGAAGACCTTCTGGTGTTTCTTCTGTGTATCATCATCCATTGGTTTGGTTTCTTCGTCTTTCCGGGTAGAAGAGTTTTGTTGCCGGCTGTCGGAGTATGAACCTTGTCCGGGTTGATAACCGCCATTTGCATTCCGGTAGGTTCCCGAAGGGTTATGACGTCTTCCTCCGTTTCCGAAGATACTCCGGAGAACAGTGCCGATAATGCCAAGTCCGATGACCAGAATAACGACTATAATGATAAATAGAAATCCTAATAACTTAAACATATCCTAATATATTTATAATGATGTTCTTTGGGCGAGTAACTTGCATAACAATATGTACCGGAGATTTGTTTAGAGCCGTTTCCTCACAAACCAGCATAAAATAATGTACCAGCCAATGACCGAAGCAAGTCCTGCAAAAATAAGCAGAGGAATACTAACTGCCAGAAATATGTAACGGATTTTATTGCCTTCCCAGGAAAAGCTCTTCAACTTAAAAGCAAACATTGGAAATTCGGCAACCAGCAACAGGGAGAATAGTACGATACAAATCAATAGTCCGTAAAGGACAACCCCGCCTTGTATCAGCCAGTCGTGATATTGTGCAGCCATTGCTCCCCAAAATAAGGTATTAGCAGGTGTATTCAGACCGATAAACGAGCTACTCTGACGCTCATCGGTATTGAACTTCGCCAGGCGAAGCGCCGAGAATATGGAGATAAGAAAAGCGAAGTAAGGAACATATTCCTGAAAACTACTCATCCAACCGGGATAAGTGGTTTCACGTAATAGTGAGAATACAATAACTGATGGTACTACTCCGAAACTCACATCATCTGCCAGAGAGTCCAACTCTTTACCAATGGGTGAGGGGGCGTTTAATAATCGTGCCGACATACCGTCCAGAAAGTCGAATACGGCACTGATTATGATAAAGACAAGCGCCAAATCGTATTTGTACTCGAACGACATGACGCATGCAATACAACCTGAGAACAAATTCAGGCATGTTAAGGTATTGGGAATATGGCGGGTAATACAGTTAGCCATTCGTCTGGTTATTTTAGTTTGGCTATCACCGTTTGGTTTCCTGTAGTTAATTGCCCCATTTTCACAAATACTTCTGTGCCCAGCGGGAGGTAAACATCCACACGGGAACCGAACTTAATAAAGCCCATGTGCTCGTCAATATAACAATCTTCACCCGGTTCGGCATACGTAACGATGCGGCGAGCCATTGCACCGGCTATCTGACGCGCCATCACTTCCACACCTTCGGGAGTTTCGATAACAACCATCGAACGCTCGTTATCGGTACTGGCTTTCGGAAGCCATGCTTTCATGAACTTGCCGTTCTGGTGCGCTACTTTTTTCACGGTTCCGTCTACCGGATACCAATTGGCATGCACATTGATGATACTCATAAAGATAGATATCATGAGGCGACGATCATGGAAGTACTCGTTTTCGTCCACTTCTTCTATGACAACTATCTTGCCGTCGGCAGGCGCCACCACAATCTTTTCGGTCTCCTCCTGTCCAAACAGGCGGATAGGGCATCGGAAGAAATTCACCAACATACCGTAAAGCACTATGCTGACCACTGCTACAATATAAAATGGTAATTTGCATTCTAACCCGAAATATAAGGCGGAGTTAATAACCAACAGTAACAATAAACTGCCGGCCAGTGTATGTGTCCCTTCGTGATGAATTCGTATCTTTTTTAGCTTCTTTAGTCGACTCATGTATATTGGTTCATTGTTTTGAATATAAATTATCTGCAAAAATAGGCTTATTTTAAAAGAATAACAAGCATTTGGGAAGAGAAATACAAGTGTTGATAACTTTTGGAGAAATATTTTTGTTAGCTGTGACATACGTTGTACTTTTATGCTCTTATTTGAAAGGAGATATTTATGCAGGATTTTATTCATTTGCATGTTCATACCCAGTATTCTCTTCTTGATGGTCAGGCAAGTGTAAGTGCTTTGGTTGATAAGGCGATACAGGATGGAATGAAGGGAATTGCCGTGACTGACCACGGGAATATGTTCGGTATCAAGGAGTTTATCAATTACGTTAACAAGAAGAATAGTGGTTCGAAAGGTGAGATTAAAGGCCTCAAGAAGAAAATAGCCGGCATTGAAAGCGGTAAAATCGCTTGTGAAGATAAAGAAGCGGAGCTTGCCGAATGCCGTGTGAAGATTGATGAAGCCGAAAACAAACTCTTCAAACCGATTGTCGGTTGTGAAATGTATGTGGCTCACCGAACTATGGATAAGAAGGAAGGCAAACCCGACCAGGGCGGCTGGCACTTAATTGTATTGGCGAAGAACGAAAAAGGCTATCATAATCTGATAAAGCTGGTATCCAGAGCCTGGACACAAGGCTATTATATGCGTCCGCGTACCGACCGCAATGAATTAGAGCAATATCATGAAGGACTGATTGTATGCTCTGCTTGTCTCGGTGGTGAAGTTCCCAGAAAGATTATCAATGACCGTTTCGAAGAAGCGGAGGAGGCTATACGCTGGTATAAGAATCTTTTTGGCGAGGATTATTATCTGGAATTGCAACGCCACAAAGCAACCGTGCCCCGTGCCAATTATGAAACTTATCCGCTGCAGCAGAGGGCAAATGCCAAGTTGTTGGAGCTTGCCCGGAAATATGACGTTAAGGTTATATGTTCCAATGATGTCCATTTTGTAAATGAGGAACATGCCGAGGCGCACGACCGCTTGATTTGCCTAAGTACCGGTAAGGACTTGGATGACCCTAACCGCATGTACTACTCTAAACAGGAATGGATGAAGACGAAGGCAGAGATGAACGAACTTTTTGCCGACGTGCCCGAAGCCTTGTCCAATACGTTGGAGATTTTAAATAAGGTGGAATATTATTCTATTGACCACGCACCTATCATGCCGACTTTTGCTATTCCCGAAGACTTTGGAACAGAAGATGGATATCGGCAGAAATATACGGAACAAGATTTATTTGATGAATTCACTCAAGATGAAAACGGCAATGTAGTATTGAGTGAAGAAGATGCCAACGCCAAAATCGAAAGCTTGGGCGGATACGACAAATTGTATCGTATTAAACTGGAAGCGGATTATCTTGCCAAGTTGACTTTTGATGGCGCCAAGGTATTTTATGGCGACCCTCTGTCCGGCGAGGTTATGGAACGCTTGAAGTTCGAGCTTCATATCATGAAGACAATGGGTTTCCCGGGATACTTCCTGATTGTGCAGGACTTTATCGCTGCCGGGCGTAAAATGGGAGTTTCGGTAGGGCCGGGACGTGGTTCCGCTGCCGGTTCGGCGGTGGCGTATTGTTTGCAGATTACGAAGATTGACCCTATTAAATATGATTTGCTGTTTGAACGCTTCCTGAATCCCGACCGTATATCATTGCCTGATATTGATATCGACTTTGATGATGACGGACGTGGTGAAGTGCTTCGTTGGGTGACCAACAAATACGGACAGGAAAAGGTGGCGCATATTATTACTTATGGCACGATGGCTACCAAGCTCGCCATTAAAGACGTTGCCCGCGTACAGAAACTCCCTCTTTCGGAGTCTGACCGGCTGGCAAAGTTAGTGCCTGACAGAATACCTGACAAGAAGCTCAGCTTGCAGACTGCTATCGACTACGTTCCCGAACTACAGGCTGCAGAAGCTTCTCCTGACCCTCTGTTGCGCGATACCTTGAAATATGCCAAAATGCTGGAAGGCAATGTGCGCGGCACGGGAGTACATGCTTGCGGTACAATTATCTGCCGTGATGACATCACTGACTGGGTGCCCGTAAGCACTGCCGATGATAAGGAAACGGGTGAGAAAATGCTCGTTACCCAATACGAAGGTTCGGTGATTGAAGATACGGGCTTGATTAAGATGGACTTTCTGGGATTAAAAACTTTGTCCATCATCAAGGAAGCTGTTAATAATATACGCCTGCATAGCGGTTTAGTGTTGGATATAGACAAAGTACCTATTGACGACCCTGCTACTTATAAACTATATAGCGATGGACGTACTGTCGGTACGTTCCAGTTTGAATCTGCCGGAATGCAGAAGTATCTTCGCGAATTGCAACCTTCCACTTTTGAAGACCTCATTGCGATGAATGCCCTTTACCGTCCGGGGCCTATGGATTATATCCCTGACTTTATTGACCGTAAGCATGGACGTAAACCGATAGAATACGATATTCCGGTAATGGAAAAATACCTGAAGGATACGTATGGCATTACAGTCTATCAAGAGCAGGTGATGCTTCTTTCCCGTCTGTTGGCTGATTTCACGCGTGGCGAGTCGGATGCCTTGCGTAAGGCAATGGGTAAGAAGTTACGTGATAAGCTGGATCACATGAAGCCTAAATTTGTTGAAGGCGGGCGTAAGAATGGTCACGACCCCAAGGTACTTGAAAAGATTTGGGGAGACTGGGAGAAGTTTGCATCCTATGCTTTCAATAAATCCCATGCCACTTGCTACTCATGGGTAGCCTATCAGACGGCTTATCTGAAAGCGAATTATCCGGCGGAATACATGGCGGCTGTGATGAGCCGAAGTTTATCGAACATTACTGATATCACCAAGTTGATGGATGAATGTAAAGCAATGGGCATCAAAGTACTTGGGCCGGATGTGAATGAAAGTAACCTGAAATTTACTGTGAACCCGGAAGGAAATATCCGCTTCGGTCTCGGTGCAGTGAAAGGTGTGGGCGAAGGCGCCGTGCTGAATATAATGGAAGAGCGCGAAAAGAACGGTCCGTTCAAAGGGATATTCGATTTTGTGCAGCGTGTCAATCTGACAACATGTAATAAAAAGAACTTTGAATGCCTTGCCCTGGCAGGTGGTTTCGACGACTTTCCGGAGATGAAGCGTGAACAGTACTTTGCCGTAAACTCAAAGAATGAAGTCTTCATGGAAACGTTAATGCGCTATGGTAACCGTTATCAGGCAGACCAGGCTGCGGCAGCCAATTCATTGTTCGGTGGCGACAATGTGGTGGATATAGCTACTCCGGAAATTCCTGAAGCTGAACGTTGGAGCGATTTGGATCGCTTAAACAGAGAGCGTGACTTGGTGGGCATTTACCTTTCAGCCCATCCGCTGGACGAGTACTCCGTTGTATTGCAGTACGTTTGCAATACACACATGGCCGAGTTGGAAGATAAAGCGGCGCTTACCGGACGTGAAATAACAATGGGTGGTATTGTGACTTCGGTACGCCGGGGAATCAGCAAGAATGGTAATCCTTACGGCATAGCCAAGATAGAAGATTACTCCGGTTCTACGGAAATTGCGTTCTTCGGTAATGATTGGGTAACCTATCAGGGGTATCTGGGCGAACGTACGTTCCTCTTTATCAAAGCCCGTTGCCAGCCTAAACAGTGGAAGCAGGATGAATTGGAACTCAAGATAACTTCCATGGAACTATTGCCGGATGTGAAAGAGAAATTGATTGCCAAGATTACAATCATACTCCCGTTATCCGTATTGAATCCGGCTGTGGTTGCTGAACTTGCTGTCTTGACGAAGGACCATCCCGGTACCACGGAACTTTGTTTTGAAGTGATAGACCCGGACACCAAAAAGACAGTAAGTCTGATTTCCCGCCCGGTGAAACTTTCCGTAGGGCGAGAGCTAATCTCTTATTTAAATGAACGTCCTGAACTGGAATTTCGGATTAATTAGTATCTTTGCTTCATCAATAGGTTGATAATGAATGATTAACTATGAATTAATTCCAAAACATTAAATATAAATTTATTAAAGAAATGGCTTTAGAAATTACAGACAGCAATTATCAGGAAATACTTGAAGAAGGTAAACCTGTAGTGATTGACTTTTGGGCGCCGTGGTGTGTCCCTTGCAAAATGGTAGCACCCATCATCGATGAATTGGCAGAAATGTACGAAGGTAAAGTTAGTATCGGTAAATGCAATGTGGATGAAAACAGCGAACTGCCTGCAGAATTTGGCATCCGTAACATTCCTACTATACTATTCTTTAAAGAAGGTAAATTGGTTGATAAGCAAGTAGGTTCTGCTGCGAAATCCGCTTTTGGTGATAAAATAGAGAATCTGCTTTAATGCGTAGTTAGTTGATTGAGGTATTAACTCTAAAAAATAAATAGTATGGGATTAGAAGACGATTTCTTAATGGATGATATCGATGACGAAAAAGCCATCGAGTACATCAAGAATTATTTGCCGCAAGAGTTGAAAGAGAAATTCTCCGACGACGAACTTTATTATTTTCTCGATTTGATTAATGAGTATTATTCGGAAAGCGGCATCTTGGATGTTAATCCCGATGAAGAAGGATATATCGAAATCGACTTGGGACAAATCGTGGATTACGTTATCAAAGAAGCTCACAAAGATGAGATGGGTGACTATGACCCGGAAGAAATTCTGTTCGTAGTTCAAGGTGAAGCGGAATATACGGAAACGTTGGATGATGAATAACAACTTCTTCTATAACAAATAAAAAGAAAGTCCGGACATTGTGTTCGGACTTTCTTTTTGTGGAGAAATTCCACACTTGTAGCGTAGATTCCACATTTTTCAAATCCCCCTTAACCTGTATTATTCATACCGTAGGAGTTATCCTGCATTATTCATACCGCAGGAATTAAGGGAGTTACCTATAAATAATGTAGGCTATGTAATACTTTGTATGCGAATAATAAAGGTGTTGTATCGAACTTTGGCACGTTGCTTGTGTTTTATTAATGAGGTTTTAACATTAACATAGACAGGAAACTTATGAAATCGTTTTTTACGAAGAAGGAGAGAAAGCTTACAAAGAATGAAAGGAGAGGGGTGGTGATTGCCGTAATAAGCATAGCATTATTAGCCGGTATTTATTGGTTCTTCGCACATAGGTCGGTACCGGCACCGGAACTGCCGGTGGTGGCTGTAGAACCGGCTGTTCAGGATGATGTGGAAATTTATGGTGAATATGTAGGACGTGTCCGCGCCCAGCAGTTTGTGGAAGTACACGCCCGTGTAGAGGGATTCCTGGAGAATATGCTTTTTGAAGAAGGTACCTATATATTGAAGAATCAGGTATTGTTTGTTATTAACCAGGACCAGTATCGGGCTAAAGCGGATAAGGCGCGTGCGCAACTGAAGAAAGATGAAGCGCAAGCCAATAAAGCACAGCGCGACCTGGAACGTATCCGCCCGCTGTATGAGCAGAACGCTGCCAGTAAACTGGATTTGGATAATGCGGTGGCTGCTTATGAAACAGCCGAAGCCGATGTAGCAATGAGTCAGGCGGATTTAGACCAGGCTGAACTGGAACTCGGGTATACCATTGTGCGCTCTCCGCTGTCAGGACATATCAGTGAGCGGCACGTAGACTTGGGGACATTGGTAGGCGCCGGCGGTAAGTCATTGCTTGCCACTATTGTAAAGAGTGATACCGTCCTGGTCGATTTCAGTATGACGGCATTGGATTATCTGAAGACAAAAGAACGTAACGTGAATCTGGGGCAAAAAGACTCCACCCGTTCCTGGCAGCCGAATATCTCCATTACGTTGGCCGACAATACCATTTATCCTTATAAAGGGCTGGTTGACTTTGCCGAACCGCAGGTCGATCCGCGTACCGGTACGTTTTCTGTTCGTGCCGAGATGCCTAATCCGCAACGCGCATTGCTACCGGGACAGTTTACCAAAGTGAAATTGCTGCTGGATGTACAGACAGGTGCAACGGTTGTTCCCACTAAATCAGTCATAATTGAAAAGGGAGGCGCTTACGTGTTTGTAATGCGGCGCGACTCTACCGTAGAACGTCGTTTCATTGAGTTGGGACCGGAAATAGAGAATCGGGTGGTAGTAGAAAGAGGTCTTGTGCCGAATGAGAATATAGTTGTAGAAGGATACCACAAGTTAAGCCCGGGTGTGAAAGTCAAGGTAAACAATACCATGTTGAAGAAGGAAGAAGAAGTGCAAGCCGTTGATACAACTATGGCGGAATTGTAATCGACAAAGAATTGTAATCGACAAACGTAAAACAGACGTATATGAAAGTAAGTTTCTTTATAGACAGACCGGTTTTTTCGGCTGTCATCTCCATATTGATAGTCATTGTGGGTATCATTGGGCTGATGATGCTCCCCATTGATCAATATCCGCAGATAACACCCCCGGTAGTGAAGATTAGCGCTTCATATCCCGGCGCCAGCGCGCTGACCGTGTCGCAGGCGGTGGCTACTCCTATTGAACAGGAATTGAACGGAACGCCGGGGATGCTCTATATGGAGTCCAACAGTTCTAATTCCGGCGGTTTCTCGGCTACGGTCACTTTCGATATTTCCGCCGACCCTGATTTGTCGGCAGTGGAAATACAGAACCGCCTGAAGCTGGCGGAGTCCAGTCTTCCGGCTGAAGTAGTGCAAAACGGCATATCCGTAGAAAAGCAGGCTGCCAGCCAGTTGATGACTATCTGCCTGAAATCTTCCGACCCGAAGTTCGATGAAATATACCTGAGTAACTTTGCTACTTTGAATGTACTTGACTTGCTTCGCCGTATTCCCGGTGTGGGGCGTGTTTCAAATATAGGCAGCCGTTACTACGCCATGCAAATCTGGGTACAACCGGATAAACTGGCAAACTTCGGCCTGACGGTTGCCGATTTGCAGAATGCATTGAAAGACCAGAACCGTGAGTCTGCGGCAGGCGTGCTGGGACAGCAACCTGTTACGGGACTCGATGTTACCATTCCTATTACCACTCAGGGACGTCTCTCTTCCGTTAGTCAGTTTGAAGAAATTGTGGTACGCGCCAATGCGGATGGTTCTATCATTCGTATGCGGGACGTGGCGCGTGTGTCGCTGGAAGCTTCTTCTTATAATACGGAGAGCGGAATCAACGGCGAAAACGCAGCCGTACTTGCCATATATATGTTGCCGGGCGCCAATGCGATGGAAGTAGCCGAGAATGTTAAGGAAGCGATGAATGAAATCAGCAGTAATTTCCCCGACGGATTGAGTTATGAAATGCCATTCGATATGACGACTTACATTTCAGAGTCTATTCATGAAGTATATAAGACATTGTTCGAAGCTTTGCTACTGGTAATTATCGTGGTATTCCTGTCGTTGCAAAGCTGGCGTGCAACTGTCATCCCGATAGTGGCAGTGCCTATTTCCCTGATCGGTACGTTTGGTTTTATGTTAATATTCGGCTTCTCGCTTAATATACTCACTCTTTTAGGACTGGTGCTTGCTATTGGAATTGTGGTGGATGATGCCATTGTGGTGGTGGAGAATGTGGAGCGTATCATGCACGAAGAGAAGCTCTCACCTTATGAAGCCACAAAGAAAGCTATGGAAGGGCTGACGGGAGCAATCATCGCTACCTCCTTAGTATTGGCGGCTGTGTTTGTGCCGGTTAGTTTCCTTGGCGGTATCACGGGGCAACTGTACCGCCAGTTTACCGTAACGATTGTGGTTTCTGTTTTGCTCTCTACGGTGGTTGCATTGACTCTGAGTCCGGTGATGTGTTCTTTGATATTGAAACCGGAATCCCATAAGCGGAAGAATATCGTATTCCGCTATATCAATTATGCCCTCAATACGGGTAACCGTAAATACGTGCAGCAGATTTCGCGGGTAATTGGTAATCCGCGTAGAATATTGGGAGCATTCGGAGTGGTGCTGGTAGCCATCTTCCTGATAAACCGCCTGATACCCGCCAGTTTTCTGCCCATAGAAGATCAAGGATACTTTAAAGTCGAACTGGAACTTCCCGAAGGCGCTACGCTGGAACGTACGCGTATTGTTTCGGAACGTGCGGTAGACTACTTGATGCAAAACCCGGCAGTGGCTTATGTGCAGAGTGTGGTAGGGACAAGCCCGCGGGTAGGAAGCAGTCAGGCGCGCAGCGACCTCACCGTTATCCTGAAACCTTGGGGAGCGCGTGACGGGCAGACTATTGATGAAGTAATGGCGCAAGTTAAGAAAGAAATACAGCAATATCCCGAATGTAAAGTATATCTTTCTACGCCGCCTGTTATTCCCGGACTGGGAAGCTCCGGCGGTTTTGAAATGCAGCTTGAAGCGCGTGGTGACGCAACTTTTGATAACCTGGTACAAGCTGCGGATACATTGATGTTTTACGCATCGCAACGTAAAGAACTGTCGGGATTGTCGTCTTCCTTGCAGTCGGATATTCCCCAACTCTATTTCGATGTAGACCGTGACAAGGTGAAGTTCTCCGGTGTACCTTTAGCGGATGTGTTTTCTACCATGAAAGCCTATACAGGCTCGGTGTATGTGAATGACTTTAATATGTTCAACCGCATCTACCGTGTCTATATCCAGGCGGAAGCATCCTACCGGAAGCATACGGAGAATATCAACCTATTCTTTGTCCGTGGTGCGGATAATGTGATGATTCCGTTGACTTCACTCGGAACGACTTCTTATACTACCGGCCCGGGCAGTATCAAACGTTTTAATATGTTCAACAGTGCGGTTATCCGTGGTGGTGCGGCGGACGGATATAGTTCCGGTCAGGCGATGAATATCATTGAGCAGATTGCCCGTGACCATTTGCCCGATAATATAGGTGTGGAATGGAGCGGACTTTCCTATCAGGAGAAACAAGCCGGCGGAAAGACCGGAATGGTGCTTGCTTTGGTGTTTTTGTTCGTATTCCTTTTTCTGGCTGCCCTTTACGAAAGTTGGACTGTGCCTGTTGCCGTTCTGCTTTCGTTGCCGGTTGCTGCATTGGGAGCCTATCTCGGAGTGTGGGTCTGCGGATTGGAGAATGATGTTTATTTCCAGATTGGGCTGGTAATGTTGGTTGGCTTGGCGGCAAAGAACGCTATCCTGATTGTGGAGTTTGCCAAAGAGCAGGTGGATCGTGGAGTAGATGTGGCTAAGGCGGCCCTGCATGCATCACAGTTGCGTTTCCGTCCTATTCTGATGACATCATTGGCATTTATTTTGGGTATGTTGCCGATGGTGATTGCCAGTGGCCCGGGTTCGGCAAGCCGTCAGGCTATCGGAACGGGTGTTTTCTTCGGAATGATTCTGGCGGTGACGGTAGGTATCTTTTTAGTACCCTTTTTCTTTGTGCTGATTTATAAGGCGAAAGCAAAGGCGAGAAGTACCAATATGGGGAAGGTTAAGAGAATGGCGAAGCGATTTAAACGATAGGTTATGAAAAGGAAATATACAATATACGGTATTCTGTTGATAATGGTATTATTCAATTCCTGCCAGTTGGGTAAGCACTATGTGCGCCCTGAACTGAATTTGCCGCAACAGCTTGATTTGCCGCAGCAACTTGATTTGGCGCAACGGCTTGACCAGACGAAACAACTAGACTCAGTGGAGCAGGATACGCTTTCCATTGCCGACCGTCAGTGGTGGACTATCTATACCGATACCACTCTGCAGGCGCTTATTGAGCGGACGTTGGAATATAATAAAGATATGAAGATGTCGGTTGCGCGGGTAAAAGAACTGGCTGCAATGAAGCGGATTGACTTTGCCAATCTCTTCCCTCAAATCAGTGGAAATCTGTACACAGAGAAGGAGGCAACCAATTATGGAGGAGATAACTACAATTCCACTCCGAGTTATGAAGCCAAAGCGCTCGTATCGTGGGAAGTAGATCTCTGGGGTAATCTGCGCTGGGCAAAAGACAAGAGTATGGCTGAGTTTCTGGGTTCGATAGAAGCGCAACGTGCGTTGAAAATGAGTCTTGTGGCGGAAGTGGCTCAGGCATACTTCGAACTGATTGCGTTAGATAATGAATTGTCTATCGTGAAACAGACATTAAGCGCCCGTAAAGAAGGAGTGCGTTTGGCGAAACTTCGTTTTGAAGGTGGACTGACTTCGGAAACTTCCTACCAGCAGGCGCAAGTAGAGTTGGCGCGTACGGCAACATTGGTACCTGATTTGGAACGAAATATTTCCATAAAGGAAAATGATATCGCTTTCCTGGCGGGTGAATATCCCGGAAAAATAGAACGTTCCGTATTGTCGGAAGAAATAAAACTGCCGGAAAGTCTTCCTGTGGGACTTCCTTCCACTTTGTTGGAGCGTCGTCCGGATGTGCGTCAGGCAGAGCAAAAGCTGATTGCGGCGAATGCAACCGTAGGTATTGCCTATACGAATATGTTTCCCCGTCTGTCATTAACGGCGCATTACGGGTTGGAGAGCACTGAGTTTTCCGACTTCTTGAAATCACCGTATCACTTCCTGAGTGGTTCGTTATTGACTCCCCTCTTCGCTATGGGAAAGAACCGGGCGATGTTGAAAGCCAGGAAAGCAGCTTATGAACAGGAATGTTATGCTTATGAAAAGTCTGTGTTGACGGCATTCAAGGATGCACGCAATGCGATAGTGGATTTCAATAAAGTGAAAGAAATCTATGAATCGCGTTTGCAATTGGAGCAATCGGCGCGGGCGAATGTGAAGCTGGCCCAGTTACAATATATTAATGGTATAATCGGTTATCTGGACGTACTGGATGCACAGCGTGGATATCTGGATGCACAGATTGGGTTGAGTAATGCGGTGCGGGATAAACAGATAACGTTGGTGAGGTTGTACAAGGCGTTGGGGGGCGGTTGGCAGTAAGCGGAAGGTTTTCGATAAAAGTTATTTCAGGCTTGATGTTTCGCTCTTGGAATATATATTTGTGTTCGGATAAAGAAAGGATTATTAAGATTATATATCATACCAGCCCGATAATTGCAGATAGCATCTATCCTCAACATCGGAATCATCAGGACACCACCAATGAGCCAGAGACATTCTTATCAATGTGCCTTGGGGTATGTTCTCAACAGGGGCGGAAAAACCCACATAAGAAATATTATAACCCCAGCGACGGCTACCGTCATTGTAATTATATCTTATCTTACCATTATGATCACTTCGAGTAATATCTTTATCGGCAATCCAAAAACATACACTATTTTTGGGAATATTGTCTCTATTAATGAATCCTGCTCCATTCTGTGTGTATTGCAATTTTCCCTCAAATAAGTTAGAAATAGAACCTTGATAGATATTGACCTTTCTTTTATCAAGAAAGGTTATCATCGCTATACCTTCATTCAAAGTGACTTTCAGCCTCTTGGATATCACGCAAACATCTTCCGAATGAGGTAAGGAACGTGGATTATTGGGTTTTCTGTAAGTAATATCCCAAACTTGCCTTATCTCATAATTTGTACTATCATCGGGATGATGTCCATGTTCATCTAAAAGCCTAACAAAATTACCATTTGCAGTAACTCCACCCACACAAACGCCATGTTGCATTTTTGTTTTAGAAACTATTAAGACATCCATATTACAAATGTGTTATTTTGTATCCCAACTTTTCCAGTTCAGCAGCTACAATAGACCTGTGACATGCTTTGGCTTTTTCTTCTACACAAAACAAGACTACATTTTCCGCTCCGGCTCTTTCTAACTCCTCTATAAAGTTACCAAAGTTAAATTTTTTCAGTATTTTGTCTTTGTATGCTATTGAAAAGACCTTTCCTAATTCACTCCTATCTCTTTTCTGTTCTTTTTGCTGAACATCTGTTTCCTTTTGAAGCATTCTTATTTCTGAAGTGGGAGCTAATGAAAATATATGTCCATATCTAATATCAATGTCATTCAATTTCTCTTGCAATCTGTTACTGTTTACAAAAGCGTATTCTGAGCCTCTAACCCCTCTTCGTTGCCGAATATCACAGAATGTATCAATGTTGTTGTCTGTGAGCTTTTTGAAATACTCTATTTCTGTTGAGCCATAAACTCCTATCGTGAAAAATTTCATGTCAATATGATTTTCGTGATGTAAATTCCATTCTATTCCCAAATAAATCAATAACGCCATTGCCTTTAGTAAGTTCAGACATTACTGTTTCTTGTGACTTTATTCTATTTTCCAAAATAATATGATTCAAAGAAATATTATTGATTCTAAGTTCCTCCCCTATCAATTTACTTCTATGGCATTCTTCAGGCTTTGACTCACTACACATAATAGCCAATCTGATTTCTTTTTCATTGGCAGTTATCAATCTGTTTAAGCCTTGTATGAAAAAATCTTTCCTTTTTATTACATCATATAAAATCTTACCATTACTATCATAACAACTTCTATCATCCGGGAGTCCACCTAAAGAATCACCAACAAACACATATTGTATTCCACACTTCTCAAGTTCTACCTTTAATAACGCTTGGTTAAATTGAGGATTCCATTTGGAAAATGGCTTAGAGCGAATATCTAACAAGTACTCAATATTAAAAGAGTAGAGTTCTTTTATGAAAACATCAAAGCTTTTGTTTCCATGCCCAGTTGAATATATCGTTGACTCTTCCATATTTCAATTTTATCTATTTTCCTCGCAATAGCATTATTCTACAAGCAAAGGTACTAAATATTTTGAAATGAGTTTCAACTACAACTTAAAACTTTTATTTTTACCCGCTTCGGGCTTGATGTTGGGTCTTACATAGTGGTTTGTCGCCTGTATCACTCGTTGATACTGTTCCCTGAACCAATCAATGATATTTTGTCCGTTGAGATTCAACTGTAACTTGTCGGGATTATCCGGCTCTTTCTCCATTTTCAGCTTGACATCCTCTGCTGTAAACTTCTGCTTGTGTTCCGGTGAAAAGAAAGAGAATGTTTTTGCTGTCAAGTTTCTACCCTCAAGCAATGCCTTGATGGAATTAACAGCAAGTCCCATTGTCTTGCAAAGGTCGGCTATCCTTAGCTGTTCTTTCATCATCGGGAACAAATTGTGTATCAGGTTCAGTTCTTCCTGCTCCTGAATGATCTCTTTCAGGTCTTCATTTTTATCAACCAACTCCCTGTAATATTGTTGAGTGGAAATGTGCCTTGCCTCTGAACTCTCTTTACCACGTACCAAACCAAATTTGCTCATCGCCTGTGCATAAGTATTCTGCATCTGTTCGGGACTTCCAGTCATCATCACCCGAATTGCCCGAACCTGATTATGGCTAATCTTCCGAGCAATGCCTGCGTGTTCAATCCGGTATTGGATAGCTTCGGTTCGATTTCTTACACCATCGGGAAACTCTATCAGTTCCCTGTTCAAATGTGTGCGGTCTTTATCCGCATTGGCGGGATTGACCGTCCGCTCGATGTGGGAGCTTATTGGAGCATCGTTGCCCACTCCCTTTTCTAAATGAAGTACTGCGAATTTTGCCATTACATCTATTTTTTTGATTACTTTTACGATTGAAATTTTGATGATACTTTTTCATCCGACTTCCTTTCAGGGAAGTCTTCGGGGAGTCAAGAGGGGCAAACCCCTCTTGCTTATTGGAGTGTTTTTAGTGTAGATTTATCGGAGCGTGAAGAAAACACCCTAATAAGCTATGGCGTTTTGTAAAACGTCCCTTTGTAGTGGCTGCGATTGTAAACTCTGACAGCAGCCGTTGGCAACACATCACCCACTATACACAGTTTATATAGTGAATGATGTGTACCGGCTTTACAGAGTATGCCAGGTTTAGATTGCATCACAAATACTTTTCTCCATTCCTTCCAATTTCTGCGACAAGGTTTCCATGTCCCGGCTTATTTTCTGGTTGGTTATTTTCGCATAAATCTGGTTGGTTTTGATATTCGTGTGTCCGAGAATTGGATTTCTTCTTCCGTAAGATAACCCCTGTCTACATGTTCGGGGCTGTTGATATATCCGGCAAAGGGATTGAACGGCAACAGCCCTGTATTCCTTGCAATAGAGATAATATGCTTTAAGACTATCATATATCCCCATACGGTATTGGTACGGCATCCTTTCTCTGTCCGCAGGAAATACTCGAAGTCGTTGATAAAACTAAGGCTAAGTTCCTTTAGCGGTATATCCTCCCTGTGGTAGGTCAGGGGCAGGAACTCACGAATGTGCTTGCAGACGGTACGGTAGCGGGAGAATGTACCCTTTGCCCTGCTGTACCCCACCTTCTTTTCAAATTCGGCGTTGTGCTGCTCGAATAATTTCAACAGCGTTTCCTGCTTGATGCCGATACCGAGATAGGCGTTTTTCAATTTTTCGGCGGTAACATAGCCGTCCGTCTGCATCAGTTCCTGATAACGGCGGTTTACGTCCACTCGGATACGGTCGATGGCGAGATTGATTTTCTGTGCTTCCGTACTTTTCCCTGATGCCCGGTTGTTCTTCACATCCCACAGGCGGAGCGGAATATCCGTCTTGCAACTGAACTGTTTAACTTCGCCGTCCACTGTCAGTCGGCACATCAAAGGCAGGTTTCCGCCCCGTTTCTCACTGCCTTTCTTCACATAAAATAAGACCTTGAATGTTGACCTCATAACTCAATGTTTTTTCTGGTTACAAAATTAGTTATCATTGAGTTATAAGACGGTATGCAAATTTACGCAATACGCTGAATAAGAATCATGTAGCAAAGTTTTTTCGCTCTACCCCAAGTAACGGGATAGTAACTTATCTCTTGCTTTGTTCTGCTAAAATATGGCTTTTCATGGATAGGCATACAAAGCATAACAGAGCATAACAAACGCTATGTCAGCTAATTCGCTACGCTCTGCATAATTCTGCTTTTTTGTTGGAAGTTTATTTTATATTTGAAAAAGTTGAAACAAAACTAATGCTAAAAACAATACTAAAAATACATACTGTTTCATCATATCACTTTCTTTAGCTTTATTCGTAACAGGACCGGATTGTCTTCTTCTGATATACTCTCACATAGATTCATCAAAGATACATGCTTCTGTTTAAAAGTATTCCATTCTTGAGACGGCATCGCCCGCTTGCAATTTGCATACCCATTAATAAGAACTGTAGGACTTATCGGGACGTATAGATAATTGTCAATTACAATATGAGGAAGATTAGTATATCTTAAATTTAAAGTATTATCTTTCAAATACATGTCATCTATAATCTTGATTCCGTTCATAAATTCACCTGTTTTCAATGAATAGAAACACAAACTAGCCTTTCTATCGAACCCAAGCCCCAATATTAATAAATCGGAACAAACTTGAAAGCCCCAGAGTGTAACATATTCTTTATTTGATATCTTTTTATCTATGGCCACCATATCATCAGTAGATTCCACCTTGCTATAGTCCACCTTATATTTCCCAAAATCCAGATAATAAGCGGGATTGGCCTTATCTACATCCAACGAATAAATGATCTCAGAATGAGAATACGTAAAATAATGCTTCCCATTATGAGTTGAGAAAGTATTCCAGTTGAGGAAATAAAGCAATTTTGTCTTTTCAATAGAGGAAAGCTCCAAAAATGATGAAACTTTTTTGTCATCTTCTGTAAAAGCGCATAATACTCTATTGTCTTTCCCTGCTAAAGTGGTATGTCTCATTACATAAGAACCATCTGGGTATGCCACTACATCACGCGCATAGTAAGGCATAGGAGACTCATACAAATAATGACCAACAGAATCATAAGTAACAACTTTATTCCAACCAAAAACCTTTAAATCTGAATTAGGCATTAATGCAAAGGTACCCATATCCACATATTCTCCCTTTCCTTGTCCAATATGATCTAATTCACAAAGGAATTTTCCTTGCTCAGAAAACACTAATACCCGTGCATTACTCAATCCACTTGTCACTAACATATAGTAGCGGCCATTTCTATAATATATATTCCGAATTTCACCAATTAAACTTTGTGAAGTAGTTTCCAAGGGTATAATCTCAACTGATTCAGCAAAACTAGACAATTTCAAGGACGAATTAAATGACAGACCTGATAAGTCTATTTTTTGCACTTCTGTTGTTTCGCTTTTTCTTTCATTAGAACAAGCCAAAAACAACATAATAACAAAAGCGTAAAACAATGTCTTCATAATATTGTATTTTTAGAGAAGTCTCCCTCCTTTTGGGCGAGAGACCTCTCTGTTTAATTAAACTTTTTAGCAAGGTACCTGATCATGCACATTACAGTTACTATTATTATCTCTTCTACACACCTTACAACTACCTTCAGTGTTCAAATAATAGCCACTATGCATAAGTTCTTTAAAATCCGCTTCCCGAAAGAAGACAGGTGGCGAAAATCAGGGTAACTGAATGTATGAAAGAAATTGCAGAGGGAAATCGGTGTATACCTACCTTTCCATCGAAGATGTCTGATGAAGTACAGGTAATGAATAAGAAAGTAGATGCAATCAAAAATACTGGAATTTTCTTCATACTGTTTTTCATTTACTATCATATTTTTCACTAATGATTATTGTGCTGGCAAATATAAAGAATAAACAAAATAAAAATGTGTTTATGGGAGTAAAAAAGGGTGTGAGAAAAACTTTATGCCTTTTATTATGTTGATGATCAATCACTTGTCGTTTTTAACAAACCAATAAAAACCCGTAATTACTTAGTCCCCCACTTGGCGTTACCCTGAGCGAAAGTTGAAATAACATTTTTCAGTTCTGATTTCTATTGAAGAATTGAACCTGCATTATTCATAGTGTAAGTACTTCGTATGAATTATTTTTACGATAAATGAGAATTTAGCGGAGCGGAGCAGTGATTAGTGATTAGTGATAAGTGA
>NZ_DBDF01000171.1 GCF_002293435.1 Bacteroides sp. UBA939
CCGTATAAAGGTACCCTTATACGACTTTGGTACGGAGTTGGTACGGACTTGATACGGAGCAGATAGTGTGTGATAGGGTCTGCATGATTCATACGTTAACTCCTGAAGTATGAATCATGCAGGTCAAAACTTAATCTGTGTTATCCGTGTCATCTGCGGATGAAAGATAGTAAGCCGAAACTTCTGATACAGCCTCTGTCCGTAGGGTGGGGTGGTAGGTGAGAAGGGTAAGCGAACGTGATACAACCCGTATTTCCCGTGAATTGCAAAAAAATGTTTTATAAACCCATCACCATAATAGGAAATTTCAATACCTTTGCAGTTTATTAACCTTTCGGTAGGCTTTAATCAAATAAAATAAGATGGATGATAAAGAGCTTGTAGCTTTGGTAAAAGAGGGTAATAATGATGCGTTTTCATCATTGTATCGTCAGTATTGGGGGAAAGTGTACAACTTCAGTAAGCTATATATTCGTTCCGCCCAAGAAGTGGAAGAAATTGTTCAGGAAGTGTTTGTTAAGGTATGGGAAACACGCGACCGGCTGGATGAAGCGGAAAATTTCAAAGGTTATCTGTTTATCATAACCCGTAATCTTATTTTTAACAACTTCCGGAAAAGCTTCAACGAAGATTTTTATAAAGTATCGGTACTGGACGCCATCGAAGAATCATCCTGTAATATCGAAGAAGAAATCATTGCTAATAATCTGAAAGAATACATCGACCAGCTAATAAAAGAAATGCCCGCACGGCAAAAAGAAGTCTTTTCCCTGAGCCGCGAAAACCATTTATCCTATAAAGAGATTGCCGGAAAGCTGGATATATCAGAAAAGACAGTGGAAAGGCACATCAATGAAGCGCTGAAATATCTGAAGAGGAATATTAAGCTATTAAGTCTTTTTATGCTCGCTTGAAGTTTCTAATGGGAGAATCTTTGGGGGATGCTCCGCTTCATACCCGTTTCGTACCCGTTTTGTATTTGCTTCGTATTTGCTTTATATCAGGTTCGTATTGGCTACGTATTTGCTACGTATCTACACCCTATCTGCTCCTTACCTGCTCCTTACCTGCTCCTTTGCAAATTCGGTTTATAAGAAGAGGAGCAGGTAAGGAACAGATACGGATCAGGTAGGGAATAGGTATGCTTCGGAGGGGGAATTGCTACGGTTTGGTTGCGGTTTTAATAGATACGAAATGGTTGTGACGAGACACTAATCTTTATTTTCTTATCCCTCATGCTTTTTTCCGCTAAAAATTTGCACTCTTTTAATAAAACATTATATTTGCGCAAAATTCAACCGAATGTGCAAAATAAGAATATGAAAAAGAGTTTTATTGCTTATATTGAAGACAGCATTATACAGAATTGGGACTTAGATGCCCTAACCGATTATAATGGCGCCACGTTGCAATACAAAGATGTAGCCCGTAAGATAGAAAAGATACACTTGATTTTCGAAGCAAGTGGTATCAAGAAAGGTGATAAAATAGCCATCTGCGGACGCAACAGTTCGCATTGGGGAGTCACTTTTCTTGCCATATTGACCTACGGAGCGGTTGCAGTTCCTATTTTGCACGAATTCAAGGCGGACAACGTACACAACATTGTCAATCACTCCGAAGCCAAATTGCTCTTTACCGGCGACCAGGTATGGGAAAACCTCAATGAAGCCGCCATGCCATTGCTGGAAGGCATTATGCTGATGTATGATTTTTCCATCCTTGTATCCCGTAGCGAGAAACTGGATTATGCGCGTGAGCACCTGAACGAACTCTTCGGCAGGAAATACCCCAAGAACTTCCGTAAGGAACATATAAAATACCACAAGGATCAACCGGAAGAACTGGCAGTAATCAACTACACTTCCGGCACCACGAGTTATTCCAAAGGCGTGATGCTGCCTTATCGCAGCCTGTGGTCTAACACCGCCTTCGCATTCGAGGTATTGCCGCTGAAAGCCGGTACCAAAATCATCTCCATGCTCCCGATGGCGCACATGTATGGGCTGGCATTCGAGTTCATCTACGAGTTCGCTGTAGGTTGTCAGATATACTTCCTGACGCGTACGCCGAGTCCTAAGATTATTTTCCAGGCATTCTCGGAAGTAAAGCCCCACCTGGTAATAGCTGTTCCGCTCATTATTGAAAAAATTATGAAGAAGAACGTGCTTCCGAAACTGGAAACGCCGACTATGAAGTTGTTGCTGAAAGTTCCCATTATCAATGATAAAATCAAGGCTACCGTACGCGAAGGCGTAGTCAATGCTTTCGGAGCCCGTTTTGCCGAGGTTGTTGTAGGAGGCGCTGCTTTCAATCAAGAGGTAGAACACTTCCTGCGCATGATAGAATTCCCCTATACCGTGGGTTACGGAATGACGGAATGTGGACCCATCATCTGCTATGAAGATTGGTCGCGCTTCAAGCCGGGTTCCTGCGGTAAGGCGGTTCCGCGGATGGAAGTGAAGATACTTTCTCCCGATCCTGAGAATATACCGGGCGAGATAGTATGCCGCGGTGCTAACGTCATGTTAGGGTACTATAAAAATGAAGAAGCTACACGCGAGGCCATCGACGCGGACGGTTGGCTGCATACGGGTGACCTTGCCCTGATGGATGCGGATGGAAACGTTACGATTAAAGGACGCAGCAAGAATATGCTGCTCGGCGCCAACGGGCAAAATATCTATCCGGAGGAAATAGAAGATAAACTCAACAATATGCCTTATGTTGCCGAAAGCATTATCGTACAGCAAAACGAAAAGTTCGTCGGCTTGGTATATCCCGATTATGACGATGCCTTTGCGCATGGCTTGAATACGGCGGACATGGAACGTGTCATGGAAGAAAATCGTATTGCATTGAATGCAACCTTGCCTGCTTACAGCCAGATATCTAAAATGAAAATCTATCCCGAAGAGTTTGAGAAAACGCCTAAGCGTTCCATCAAACGATTCTTGTATCTGGAGGCAAAAGGGTAGAGGATCAAGTATTTAATAATGATGAGCATCGGCGGTTAAAGTAGTTATCGCTTCGCTCGGTAGTTAGAGGAGTTAAAGCGGGTAGTATTGCTGCTGATATACAGAGTTAGGTATCTCGTCATAAATAGTTTATATTATAAATGATAATTTAGCGAAGCGGAAGCTTCGTCACTAATAAATCCTCATTTATAATATAAAACAGTTGTGACGAAGTACTTAAAACATAAACGGAGTATCAACTTTAACTCCTAAGTCCGCTTAGGGACTGATAACTCCTGAGCAAAGTGACAACTCTTTAACTCCTGATTCGCATAAATAATCAAACTAAATGAGAAGACTTTTCCTGTTTATAACTGTATTGTTTCTGCTGATTGCAGAAATAACAGTAGCGCAAACTGCAAGTAATAGAACGCCCAAAGGCACCGGAGGGGACAAAGAACCCGTCGGCATCAACCTCTCTCTGTGGAAGAACATCGCCACACAGTCAAGTGATACCATTGGCAGCACTTGCTTTAATCTTGGTATATACTCTTCGATGAATCGCCTGAATGGATTGGGACTCAATGCTCTGGGTTCCGTAACCGAACGCGGTGTGAATGGTGTGCAGGCATCCGGAATTTTCAATATGGTGGATGGCAATATGCGGGGTATTCAAATGGCGGGTATCAGTAATGTAAACGAAAATAATCTTAGCGGTATATCTTTATCCGGTCTGGTAGGCATCACGGTGAGCCATGCCCGGGGCATTGTTTTTTCCGGCCTTGTCAGTATTATCGGAGAAGGCTCGAATGGCGTAGTTATGAGTGGTTTATTGAATATCGCCGGCTTGAAATCCTCAGGGGTACACTTGGCGGGGTTAGCCAACTTTTCGGATGAGAGTCTCAACGGCATTGCCACTGCCGGATTGCTGAACATAACAGGAGGGGAACTGAGAGGAATGCAGATAGGCGGACTTGCCAATATTACAGGCGGATCCATGCGCGGCATACAGATAGCCGGGTTTGCTAATGTTGTAGGCGGAGGTGCTACCGGATTACAAATAGCCCCTGCCAATGTAGTAAGAAATGGCAAAGGGCTGCAAATCGGGTTATTCAACTATTACAAGGAGAATTTTGACGGCTTCCAACTGGGGCTTGTCAACGTCAATCCGGAAACGAAGTACCAATTGATGCTTTTCGGGGGAAATACAACGAAGTTAAATGCCGGCGTACGTTTCAAGAACAAGCTGTTCTACACAATCTTAGGTGGCGGTACGCACTATCTGGATTTCAGCGATAAATTCTCTGCTTCTCTGTTTTATCGTGCAGGGTTGGAGCTACCGTTATGCAAGCAGTTGTTTATCAGTGGCGATTTGGGCTAT
The DNA here is from genome assembly GCF_002293435.1 of Bacteroides sp. UBA939. Classification (GTDB taxonomy): domain Bacteria; phylum Bacteroidota; class Bacteroidia; order Bacteroidales; family Bacteroidaceae; genus Bacteroides. The sequence goes on from NZ_DBDF01000171.1 coordinate 4,339, forward strand.
CAGCATATAGAAACGTTCAAGAATAAGGATTACGGTTTTCCGGCACGCCTTTACGCTCTCCAGGCACGCGTTAACCTCGAATACCGTTTGACGGAGAAATTAGGTATATTTGTTACCGGGGGGTATGGGGGTAGCCGTTACTACAATAAAGGGGTAACTCACGACAAAGGAATGATTCTGGAGGGTGGGGTAGTGTTGTCCAAATAGTCTTCTCAACTCAAAAAGAACATCAACAATACCTGTGCAATAATCACCCGGAGGAACATGCACAGCGGGTAAACCGTGGCGTAAGATACGGAAGGATTATCGCCGGGAATCGTGTCATTGACATAGTTCAGAGCCATCGGGTTCGCCATACTTCCGCACAACATTCCGGCAACCGTGCCAAAATCAATTTTCATCCAACGGAATGCGATAATGCCCATAATCAGAATTGGAATTACGGTGAGGGCGCAACCTACGGCAATCCACAACAAACCTTCGGGGCGGAATACTGTCTGGAAGAAATGGGTACCGGCATCCAGTCCCAGGCAAGCCAGATAAAGCGATAGTCCCAATGCACGGAGCATCAGGTTCGCACTGCGTGTTGTGTAGGTCACCATGTGTAATCTCGGTCCGAAAGTGCCGATAAGAATACCTACGATAATCGGTCCGCCCGCCAGTCCTAACTTCACCGGGGTGCTGACACCGGGAATAGCTATAGGAATAGCTCCCAATGCAAGCCCCAAAACAATGCCGATGAATACGGCGCCCAGATTAGGCTCTTTCAGGCTTTTCACCGCATTTCCCAGTACTTTCTCTACATTCTGTATGGAGGCAGCTTCACCGACTACCGTTAACCGGTCGCCCAACTGCAACGTAAGTTCTGCCGTAGCCAGCAATTGCACGCCGCTACGATACACTCGGCTGATATTGATACCGTAATGATTACGCAAATGAAGCGAGCCGAGTTTCTTGCCATTCAGTTCCGGACGCGTTACAACAATGCGCTGGGATATCAACTGGCTGTCAATGGCATTCCAGTCTATATCTTCTTTGTTCCAGTCCGTATGTTCCTGTTCGCCAAATAGCACGGTCAGCACCTGGGCATATTTTTCAGAAGTGATAACCAGCAAACGGTCTCCTTCCTTAATGACTTTTTCGGAAGTAGGAATACTCACATTGCCATCTCGCCAGAGGCGTGATATCACAAACTTCGGATGGATGAGCTTTGCAATGTCCTTAACACTCATATTGAAAATTGCCGGATTGTGTACTTGAAAGGCGGCTATATATGTTTTGTTCGCATCATCCTTCTCCTTAATATCCAGGTCATCCTCTCGAACCCATATCTTACGTATCATCAATATACCCAGGATAACTCCAATCACGCCCAATGGATACGCTACTGCGCACCCCAAAGCCGGTGTGGTAGTCTCCATTCCCATCTGCTTCAAAGTTTGCTGGGCGGCGCCCAATGCCGGAGTATTTGTTGTAGACCCGCAAAGTATGCCTACCATATCCGGCAGTGATATTCCCAGCCCATAGCTACCTAACAGGGTCATAATCGTGCCAATCAGCACCACGCCGACCGCCAGCATATTCAGTTGTACTCCTCCAACCCGGAATGAGCTGAAAAAACCTGGGCCTACTTGCAAGCCTAATGCGTACACGAATATCACCAACCCGAAGCTTTCTGCGTAGTTTAGCATCTGCGGGTCGATAGATAATCCGAAGTGACCTGCAAATATACCTGCAAAAAACACAAACGTCACTCCCAGCGATACACCGCAGATATGTATTTTTCCTAACCCCAGCCCAATGACGGAAATAAGTGAAAGTACCACGACTGCCTGCAGGGCGGAATGCTCAACGAATAAACTGTATAACCAATCCACTGTATTACGTTTTACTGATTTCAGATTACAAACTTACATAAAATCCACTGTATTGAATGAAGAAAGCTATTGATTCTTTAGAGGAAATATAAAAAAAGCTATTGTATTTGTTGAATACAATAGCTTCCAAATGTGTTACTCTTTCGTACACCCTCAGGGACTCGAACCCTGGACCCATTGATTAAGAGTCAATTGCTCTACCAGCTGAGCTAAGAGTGCAAATACTACATTTTGTAGTGGATACGAGAATCGAACTCGTATTGCATGCGTGAGAGGCATGTGTCCTAACCGTTAGACGAATCCACCGGTTGTTTGCGGAAGCGGGGGGATTCGAACCCCCGGTACAGTTACCCGTACGTCAGTTTAGCAAACTGGTGGTTTCAGCCACTCACCCACACTTCCTTAAACCCGCATTGTTTTTCAAATGCGGTGCAAATGTAGGGTAAACTTTTGGACTATGCAAATCTTTACTAACATATTTTTTTCTGATTATTTCTCAAAAAGTTGTAAACGGTTAATAGTCAAAAGGTAAGAAGGTTGTAGCAATTATCATTTATAGAAGATGCTTATCCGCAATGATACTTCTAAATGAGAATTTAGCGGCAATTTGAACACAGAGGCATGGAGATACAGAGTTTTCTTTTGTAGTGCCTTTGAACGGAGAAGTACAGAGTTCTTTCTTTATTGAACACAGAGACACGGAGATACAGAGCTTTTTTCTTTGCGACGTAGTCGCCCTCTCTGTTGTCCTCTTGTTTATGTTATCTTCTTGAAAGAAAAATAAAACTCAGTGTCTCTGCGCCTCTGTGTTCAAGCCTAAATAATGCACGTTAGAAGCGTACCTGTATTTGCGCTTGAAGCAAGTTGTTGCTTTCACCGATATGACGGTTGCAATGAGTATATTGAGCCTGCAACCGGCATTGAGGGTAGAACCAATACTGTACGCCTGCCACATAGTTTGTCTGCTTGGCATCCAACGCTTTATTCTTATTCAAATAATCGTAGGAAGCAATGACATCAAGCTTGGGGAATACGCGCGCAGATGCTGTAACATAATAACCATCGCTTTTAGCCTGTCCGTCTTTTCCTGCGAGATACTCTGCGCGTATATTAACGGACTTTGTTTTGATAACCGCACCTGCCGACCAACGGTTACGGGTGTAGTCTTCGCCCACTTGTATGTCAGGATTGACAGCAGAGGGCGCCATTGCATGACCTTTACCTTTAACGAACGAACCGCCAACGGATAACCAATCCAGTGGGTTTACCATGAGGCTACCGACAATATCTTTCTGATTATTTCTGTCTGACAGGTTGATACCTTGCCCATTCATTACAGCAAGGTTATAGTTAACCAGTTTGTCGAACAAGTCTCCGTAAATCAGCAACCCCATATCACGTCCGCCGCTTGGAGAATATAACCGGTCGCTACCGTTAACACCTGCCAGGTAGCTGACTGACTGTGAATAGCAGTCTATCAATTCGACGAAGCAAGGGGACATGGGGTTCTCAATCGTGTACATAGTCTTGAACTGACCGATACGGGCGGTTAATTGAGGAAGAAACTTATATTCGGTATATACTTCCAGCAATTGGGGTGTACCGGCAAAACTGTACATGAAGTAACATGTCCAGCGGTCAGTGAGTTTACCCTGCGCCATGAAGATGATACGTTTGATATCAAGCATATTGCTGCCATTGCCTGCATCGTTGTAAGTGTATCCAAATTGGGCATAACCGGAGAGACTGATACGTTCTTTAAGGGTGTTTACCGCATTATTCAGGCTGGCATCTTGTGCTGTCAACAGTAGGGCGGAGGAGAGGAAAACAAAGGATAACAAAGTTCGTTTCATTTATGTATTCTGATATTTGAGATTTAAAAAAGAGGATATGCCAAAAGTTTAAGTTTACTATCTCTCTTACTTTTGACACACCCTCTTAAGCGTGATAATATCTATTATTATTCGTTGATAGCTGCGATACCCGGAAGAACTTTTCCTTCGATTGCTTCGAGCAACGCTCCGCCTCCTGTAGAAACGTAAGAAACGCCGTCTGCCAAGCCGAACTTGTTAACGCAGGCTACGGAGTCGCCACCACCTACAAGCGAGAAAGCGCCATTCTTGGTAGCTTCTACAATGGCTTCACCTACCGTACGTGAGCCGTGAGTGAAGTTCTCAAATTCAAATACGCCGGTAGGACCATTCCACAAGATAGTTTTGGACTTCTTGATAACGTCTGCAAAAATCTTTTCGGTTTCAGGGCCGATATCCAGACCTTCCCATCCATCGGGTATTTCGTTTACCGGACAGAATTTTGCGTTGGCATCGTTAGAGAAAGAGTCTGCAACCTTAGCGTCAACGGCCAATACAAGGTTTACACCTTTTTCTTTGGCTTTTTCGATTAAGTCAAGAGCCAATTCCAATTTGTCGTCTTCGCAAATAGAGACACCAATCTTTCCGCCCAAAGCTTTGGTGAAAGTATAAGTCATACCGCCGGCGATAATCAGGTTATCAACTTTGTTCAGCAAGTTCTCGATGATTTCGATCTTGGAAGAAACTTTGGAGCCACCCATGATAGCGGTGAACGGACGTTGAATGTCATTCAGAACTTTGTCAACGGCTTTCACTTCTTTCTCCATCAGGTAGCCAAACATCTTGTGATCCTGATCGAAGTATTTGGCAATCAAAGCTGTAGATGCATGTGCGCGGTGGGCTGTACCGAAAGCGTCATTAACATAACAATCAGCATAGGAAGCCAATTTCTTGGTGAATTCTTTCTGGCTTTCTTTAATGGCTTTTTTTGCGGCGGCTTTTTCTTCGTCCGTAGCATCTTCGGCCAAACCACGGGGTTTGCCTTCTTCCTCTGCGTAGAAACGAAGGTTTTCCAGCAACAGTACTTCTCCCGGTTGCAGAGCGGCGGCTTTTATAGCGGCTTCTTCGCCCATGCAGTCATTGGCAAATTGTACTTCAATATCCAATAAATCAGATAAGTGATTCAGGATGTGCTTCAAAGAGAATTTGTCAGTCGGACCTTTCGGGCGACCGAGGTGGGAACCGATAATTATACTACCGCCGTCAGCAAGAATTTTCTTCAGCGTAGGAAGAGCGGCGCGCATACGGGTATCGTCTGTAATGTTGAAGTTTTCGTCCAGAGGTACATTGAAATCCACACGAACGAATGCCTTTTTACCGGCAAAGTTGAATTGATCAATCGTCATAATACTCTATTTTATTTAAAAGTGTTATTAATTTGTTTTCATGAGCGCAATAATAACGCAATCCGAAAGCAGAAGCAAGCTTGTTTGATTATGCTAAGATGTAGCTTAGCTTCGTAGATTTGCGGCAAAGTTAGCGTTTATTTCTTTCTTTTGCTATGAAACCGTCATTTATTCGTCGTCTTTTGCTCCTTTTTGCTAACTTTGTACTTGTCACAATAATATTTGCACATCAATTGCAATCCGCACTTGTCACATTGCGGTGTACGCGCCTGGCAGGTGTATCGTCCGTGCAGAATAAGCCAATGGTGTGCGATGGGGATATCTGCTTCCGGAATATGCTTAACCAGTTCTTTTTCTACACTGAACGGAGTGGTACATTGTTCCGAAACCAATCCGAGGCGATGGCTTACGCGGAACACATGAGTATCTACCGCCATTGCAGCTTTATGGAATACGACGGATTGTATGACGTTTGCAGTCTTGCGTCCCACACCGGGGAGTTTTATCAGTTCTTCTAAGGTACCGGGAACTTGGCTGTTGAAGTCTTTCACCAGCATCTTTGCCATACCTACCAAATGCTTCGCTTTGTTATTAGGGTAAGATACGCTGCGGATATATTCGAATATCACTTCCGGCGTGCTGGCTGCGAGAACTTCCGCAGTGGGGAAGTCGCGATACAGCGACGGAGTAATCATATTTACCCGTTTATCCGTACATTGGGCGGAGAGAATTACTGCTATCAGCAGTTCGAACGGGCTGTCGTAATGCAGTTCGGTTTCAGCGACCGGACGATTTTCACGAAACCAGGCAAGGATTCTTTCGTAACGCTCTTTCTTCCTCATCGCAATTTATATTTATGGTAATGAGGAGATACCTTTAACCTGAAATAGAATATGGATATGACCGTGAGGCATGCTCCCGTAAGATATGCTACGTCGAAAGAGGTAATCTGGGCGATATATCCGCCGGCTGTCAGACCGATTCCTATGCCTACATCCCATGACGTGAGGTAGGTGGAAGTGGCTGTGCCGCGTTGGCTGTTGGGCGCCAGGTTGACAAAAAGGGTGTTGAATGCCGGGAACATGGTTCCGAAGCCTACTCCCAGCAGTAAAGCTACCATGAAGAACAGTATTTCCGTGAGTCCGGGTGCAACCTGCATAAGTAGGTTACAGGCTGAGAGGATAAAGAAACAGGCGCTGACAAGATACAAACCTAAGGTGATGACTTGCGTAATGCGCCCTTTATCTACCTGTCTGCCCGAGAACATGCGGGAGATAGCCATCCCCACTGCCATGAAGGTGAAGAAGAGGCCGGAACTCAGGGATATGCCGATTTCTTTGGCATACATTGCCACGTATGTGCTGGTCATTCCATAAGGGATAGAGAGTAGGAGCAGGGTGATTCCGGCAGGGATACCTTTTATCAGGACAAAGCGGTCGAGTGAAATGGGTTCCCGCTTTACGGGTTGTTTGGCGGGCGATTTTACGAGACACGCTGTTACAAAGCCGATACTTCCTGAGATGAAAGCGCAGATAAAGATGGTTTCAAATGGATAGATATCGTGCATGAAAAGCCCAATCATCGGTCCGAAACTCATAGCCATGTTGTTCATCAGTCCATAATATCCTACTGCTTCACCGCGGCGGGACGAGGGCGTAATGTCAATGACAATCGTATTTCCTGCCACGGTAACCATTCCGAATGCAAAACCGTGAATGACTCTCAGCATGATGAATAACAACAGTACGCCGGCGAGAATGTATCCGGCAAAGACGGCGATAAAGATGAAGTAAGCTATCAGATAGAGTGGCTTGCGTGCCAATGTATCGAGCAGGTAGCCGGAGAATGGACGTATGCAGAGGGAAGCGATTGTGTAGCACGACAAGATAACGCCTACTGCTGCATTGCCGGTATGGAATACTTCGGTCAGGTAAAAAGGCAATATGGGTAGTATCAGATAAAAGGCAAAGTACAAAAGGAAGTTGGCTGCCAGAATGAGGCAATAGCCGGGAGTTACAAGTTTGTCTTTAGCCATAATCTTAAGGTTTTATGTTATTACGAATAGTACAAGATACCTCATCGCAATTATCCTGATAATTTATAGGTGAGGTATCTATTCTTATTCTTACCTAATATTATATAAGACATTTGTATGATGTACCTGAAAATTTAAGCGAGCTTTTACGCTTTTAATCGATATCAATACGCCGCTTCGAATTCTTTCAGGAATCTCGTATCGTTTTCCGAGAACAAGCGAAGGTCTTTTACCTGATACTTCAAGTTCGTGATACGTTCAATACCCATACCGAGAGCATATCCGCTGTATATCTTACTGTCGATACCATTACTTTCCAGTACGTTCGGGTCTACCATACCGCAACCCAGTATTTCTACCCAACCGGTATGCTTACAGAACGGACAACCTTTTCCGCCGCAGATATTGCAACTGATATCCATTTCCGCACTCGGTTCCGTGAACGGGAAGTATGACGGACGCAAGCGTATCTTGGTGTCTTCACCGAACATTTCTTTGGCGAAGAGTAGCAATACTTGCTTCAAATCAGTGAATGATACATCTTTATCTACATACAATGCCTCTACCTGATGGAAGAAACAGTGTGCGCGATAGCTGATGGCTTCGTTACGATATACACGCCCCGGACAGATGATACGAATAGGAGGCTGTGATGTCTCCATGGCACGGGTTTGTACCGACGAGGTGTGCGTGCGCAGTATGATATCGGGATTGGCTTCGATAAAGAAAGTATCCTGCATATCTCGTGCGGGATGGTCTTCGGCAAAGTTCAAGGCGGAGAACACATGCCAGTCGTCCTCTATTTCCGGACCTTCGGCAATGCTGAACCCCAGACGGGCAAATATGTCGATAACTTCGTTTTTTACAATGGTGAGCGGATGGCGTGTACCCGGTTTCACCGGATAAGCCGTGCGGGTAAGGTCGATGTCGTCACAACCCGTATCCCGGCTTTCGAACTGTTCTTTCAGCGCGGCTATTTTCTCCTGTGCTTTGTCCTTCAGTTCATTCAGTCTCATGCCGACTTCTTTTTTCAATTCGGCGGGGATATTGCGGAAGTCTGCCATCAAATCGTTAATCGCACCTTTCTTGCTAAGGTATTTGATTCGTAGCGCTTCCAACTCTTCAGTGTTGGCGGCTTTTATAACTTCTACTTCTTGCAGAAGCCGGTTGATTTTATCTATCATAACATCGTTATTTTATTACTTACTTTCCGAAATACATAAAAACGGTGCAAAGATACAATTTAATCATTGTTTTAACTCACAAAACCGAAAATTTAAGCAGACTCTAACCTGCATTATCATAACTGTAGTAAGTAGCTGTTCATAATTAGTATAAACTAATTATGAACAGCTACTTAGTTAAAGGAGTTATCACTTCGTTAGGAGTTAAGGAGTTAAAGCCGATAGTCTTGCCTATGTCTTCCGGAGTATTGGCTTTAACTCCTAAGTAAACTTGTTGGCTGATAACTTCTTTAACTACTTCTAACAACTCAGGCATGAATAATGCGGGCTAAGATTCATACGCTTTTTCCCGTATTTATTTAGATTTGTTCAGAAAGAATAAGGTAAATATCTTTTTGCTAAGCAATTTTGTTGAACAGATATTAAAAAAACATATTTATAAGCTCTTGCGGTAACAACTTATTCTATATTCACCTATCTTGCCGTTAGAAATCAGTGGCCGCTGATATATCCAATTTACTAACATCTGTATGGTGTCCTACTCTTGACGATTAGGCATTATATGGTAATCATTCATTGAATTATGGAAATAAAGAAAACACCCAAAGCGAACCTTGAGAACAAGAAGCCGACATGGCTGCTTGTTGGTTATGTAACTGTGCTTGCCTTAATGTTTGTAGCATTTGAATGGACGCGTGACATCAGAGTGGATACAACCGGCGGCATTCGAGAAAATATCTTTGAACAAGGATTGGAAATTCCTATTACGGAACAACCAGAGATTACCCCTCCGCCACCGCCGAAGCCTGATCTGGTAATAGAAGAGTTTACGATTGTAGACGATGACGAAAAAGTGGATGAAGCAAACTTTACTACTACGGAGAATACCGGAGAAGGTGTAGACGTAAAGTACACTCCTAAAGCAGTGGAAGAAGAACTACCGGTAGAGGATGAGATTTTCGTGATTGTGGAAGATAAGCCCATGTTTGCCAATGGAGGCGAGGCTGGACTATTACAGTATCTGAGTAAAAACATAAAGTATCCTACTATTCCACAAGAGACAGGAACTCAGGGGCGAGTAACTGTACAGTTCGTTGTGAACAAGGATGGAAGTATTACGAATGTGGCTGTACTGAGAGGCGTTGATCCTTATCTGGATAAAGAAGCTGTGCGCGTGATTTCGGGTATGCCCAAGTGGATACCCGGTAAGCAACGGGGCGTACCTGTTCGTTGCAAGTTTACAGTGCCTGTAGTGTTCAGATTGCAATAATAGCTCGCAATTCTCCCTCCCAGGGTTTTGANNTTATTCATCGGCGTTTGAATAGGTGAGGGTAGGAGTGAGGGTAGAGTGAGGGTAGAAGTTACCCTCACTCTGTTTTTTGTCAGTGATTTGGTTGTAACACGCTGATATACAGTGATTAAACGGGATATATATGGTTCTTGCACGGGATATATGCGGTGCGCGAACCATCTATATCCCGTGTTTGCACCATCTATATCCCGTTCGCGCACCACATATAGGCGGTGTAATTACCGCATATATCTGGTACAAACACATGATTTACAGAGTAGTAGTAATTGAAAAAATAAGCAGATTAACGGCTAAAAACGGAAGAAAGGCTACGATAAATGCCTGTTCCTGCTCCGTTTTGAGTTAAAAAAGCTTTCAACTAAAGCAAAAATGTTGCTGACTGTTTGCTATTCGGCCTGCCTTTTGTTATTTTTGCGTACAAAGTTAATGAAAAGCAAAGGAGGATATATGTGTATCAGACAAAAAGTTAATGTATTGCTGTTTCCAATCCGTTGGGGGTTGTTCTTGCTGTTGATATCTGCTCCGCAATTGCTTTTTGCGCAAGAAGGGGACAGCACGCGTATCATCCGTAACAATGTGCAGATAATGCCGGAAAATATATGGGAACCTTTACCGTTAACACCCCTTCTTAAACCGGTTCCCTCTTATCCCTTGCCTTCCCCGGAACTATCCCCGGGGCTATCCCCGGAACTATCAAACCGTTTTTCCGGTTTTTCCTTGAAAAATGAAATCCGTCTGCCCTATCAGGTTAATCCTTCTTTGCTTTACCGGGGCGATTTTTATACGGGTGGCGTAATAAAGCGATTTTCTAACGGAGAAGTGTTCGGTTCCGGAGGACAGACGAGTGTGCCGGGAATCGGTCGCTTCAATGATGCTTCGTTAGGATACCGTCACATTTTCAATGACAGACTTTCGTTGCAGCTTCGCGCCAGCGCCATGAAGATAAACATGTCCCATATCACCGGACAAGCATTCAGTACCTCAGGCAGACTGACTTATCGTGCTTCCGACCGGGTTGCCTTCAATGTCTTCGGTTCGTATAATATTGGAAATACCTACGGGATGGGCGCCGATCACTATGGCGCCACCATGTCTCTCGATATGTCTAAACGTTTCGGGATGGAGATGGGAGTACAACGCTACTACAATGGCATGAGGGGACATTGGGAGACAGTGCCGGTTGTGATACCTTACTACCGCTTTGAGAAATTTACCCTGGGGATGGATGTAGGCGGAATTTTACACGAGTTACTCCGTAATGTCATTTTTGAGAACAGTGGCGGAAGATCTGGCGGTGGCCCAACGCTTGCACCGCCCCGTTTCTCGTTTCCGGGTCGGTAGGGTGAACACTTATCCTGCGTTTGCGGGATTAAAAAATCCGTCCCATGAGACGAAGAAATCCGTCTCGTGAGACGAGAAAATTTGTCTCATGGGACGGATTTTTTCATCTCACGAGACGGATTTATTTGTCTCGTGAGACGAATTCCGATACTTTTTCCAGTCTATATATGTAAGTAATGAACCAATCTGGTTGTCCAATCTGCCAGATACAGTGGGATATTGATCAGGTTGTCATCCACTTTAAGATTATTCAGGGAATATCTGATTTTATAATCCGGATGATAATTCGTATCATAAATCGCGAGACTTTTTCCTCCCAAACGGGTATCTGACTTCACTTCTACAGGAATAATTTCTATACCCAACTGAATCACAAAATCGACTTCCGCTTTCCCAACAGATGCCCAATAGCGTGGCAATACGTCTAATTGACATGTCAGCGATTGTAATACAAAATTTTCAGCTAATGCACCTTTAAACTCCGTGTAGGCTGTATTACCTGCCAGGATGGCTTCTGGGGGTAGTCCGGACAATTCGCGCAACAATCCGATATCCGATAAATAGATTTTGAAAGCTGAAAGGTCATCATAACTCTTCAGTGGCAAGTAAGGCTTCGAACAGCAAAATACGCGATTGACCAATCCCGCATTTTCCAGCCACAGTAAAGCGTCTTCGTAATCCCTGGCTCTGGCTCCGGGTTTTACCATTTTGTAGATAAACTTGCGGTTTTCTTTTGACAACTGGCTGGGTATCGAATTCCAGATACTGATGATCCGGGGAATATCTTTACTATCGGCATGTTTGGAAAAGTCGAGTGCGTAGGCATTCAGGATGAACTGTTGTTCACGCTTTACCTCATTCATTCCTTTGTTTTCCATAAAAGCCTTCACAGCAGCCGGCATTCCGCCGATAACAAGATATTGGCGATAATATTCGGTCAGTTTGTTCGCCACGATTTGCGGAAGAGGGGCAATGGCAGTGAGTTCTTCGATGAAGTTGAACAACTTTATATCATTAGCTCTCAGAAACTCTTGGAAAGTTAGCGGATGTAATTCCATAAATTCAACTTTCCCTACCGGAAACGAGTCACCTTTGGATAAGGTTACCCCCAATAGCGAACCTGCTGCAACTACTGCATATTCCGGTGCATCTTCACAAAAATATTTCAAGGCATTCAGCGCCTTGTTACATTCCTGAATCTCGTCAAAAATAATCAATGTCTTATGTGGAAGTATCGGACTATCGGTATGCAATTTTAATTGCGCAACAATCCGTTCGGGAGCCTTGGAGTTTTCGAATATTTCATGGAGCGCATCTTCTTTATCAAAGTTGAAACTGGCTACATATTCAAACTCTGTGCGGCCGAAATGTTCCAATATCCATGTCTTTCCCGTCTGCCTGGCCCCTTTTAGAATCAAAGGTTTTCTTTCCGGTCGATCCTTCCAGGCTTTCAACTTTTCAATGATATTACGATATAAATCCATATTTAATTGGTTTTATGTTCCGAAAAATGGCAAAAATGCACAAAATACGTTCCTTTTTTTGGCAAAGATACTGTTTATGCTGAAAAAGCATAGGTTTATTGATATGTTTTTTTATCAAAACGGGACTTCCTTGAATTTTTCTGTAATTCTTTAGGTAGGGATGCAGAAAATAACATTCTTTTAGTCTATACTAATTGCTTGATTTTCTGCTCTTTTACACATACTATTGCAGTAAAGTGCCTATTTTTACGCAATGCGAAGATGGGAAATATATCCGAGTTATAACAATAAAAAAAGACCATTTCTGTTTTTATCACATATTATTTACTATATTCGCACATTAAATTTGTGATGTTATTATATATTTATCCTAATGGAGCTAAATAGAATTAAGGAAGTTTTTGATGAGAAAGGAATTAAGCAAACTTGGCTGGCCGAAAAACTAGACAAAAGTTTCAGTATGATAAATGTCTATGTATGCAACCGGAAGCAGCCGAGTTTGGATGTGTTGAATTAGATTGCAGAGATATTGCAGGTGAGTGTGAAGGATTTAATAATAGAAAACAAATATGGCAACCAATAAACATGCACAGATCAGATATCATGCTTTAGATCAATGTTTCGGAAATTCCGGACGAAGGTATTTCATTGAAGACTTAGTCAAAGCGTGTAATGATGCCCTATATCAACAAAAGGGTATTCTTGATGGTGTACAAATGCGTCAAGTTCAAGAGGATATAAAAGACATGGAGAGTATATGGAATATCCCTCTTGTAAGGCATAAAGATGGGAAACGAGTATATTATAGATACGATGATTTACGTTATTCTATCAACAACCAACCGCTAAATGAAACTGAAATCAATCAGTTGAAAGAAACAATATACATGTTGAACCGCTTCAAAGGCATGCCACAATTTAGTTGGATGGAAGAAATTCTTGCCCGATTCGAAAGCGCATTTAAGTTGAGAGGAACAACGGCAAGTGTTGTCGACTTTGAACATAATCCTTATTTAAAGGGACTTTCCCTCTTTTCTGATATTTTCAACGCCATTGTAAATAAGCAACCTCTTCATATTATTTACAAAAAATTTGGGAGAGAACCTAAACAATATACGTTTCATCCATATTTTCTGAAACAATACAATAATCGCTGGTTTCTATTTGGGCATTGTGAAAACCTGAAAGAGAAGAGACCGATTACCAATCTGGCATTAGACAGAATTGAACACATAAGCTATGCAAAGATTCCATATATTGAAAATCATGTTATTGAGTTCAATGAATATTTTGAAGACATAATAGGCGTTACTGTCCTTGAAAAAGATACAGAAAAGGTTACACTTGAGATAGATAATATTCTTTTCCCTTATGTGGAAACAAAACCACTACACGGTTCTCAAAAAATCAAGGGACGAAATCAGGCTACAACTACAATTGAGTTGAATTTGATTATCAATTATGAATTGGAGAATCTCCTTTTAGGTTATATTGATAAGATAAAAATTATCACTCCAAACCATCTTCGAGACAAAATGCTTTCAAGAATAAAAGAAGCGATAGAAAAAAATAAGTAACTATGCAGATATGCTGCATAGCTTAATTATATGTTTGTAAAATTGAAATAATATATGATTGTAGGAGAAATGAAAAGCAGTATTGATAATCTTTGGCTCAGGTTTCATACTGGGGGTGTAACAAACCCGATGGATGTGATTAAGCAGATAACTTATCTGCTGTTTATCAAACGTCTGGACGATTTGGAAGTAGCCAAAGAGAAAAAAGCCAATACTATAAAGAAGCCTGTCGAGAATCCACTATTTAATAAAGACCAGCAGGGATTACGTTGGAGCCATTTCAAGAATCTGGAAGCCCAAGTAATGTTTGATTTGGTAAGGACAAAAGTATTCGACTTTATCAAAACATTGGGTGGAAAAGATTCAGCTTTTGCCAAATACATGAGGAATGCTTATTTGGCTGTTCCTTCGCCAGTAGTACTGGAGCAGGTTGTTTCTATGATTTCAGCTATACCGATGGAAGATATGGACACTAAAGGGGATGTATATGAATATATGCTGTCTAAATTATCCACTTCAGGAGACAATGGGCAGTTCCGTACACCTCGACATATCACCAAACTGATGGCGCAGCTGATGAAGCCTACACCTGAAGATACGATTTGCGATCCCGCTTGTGGTTCTGCCGGCTTCCTTGTGGCTGTCAGCGAGTACATCCGCGAACATTACGAACAGGCATTCTACGGTAAAGATTTCGTAGATTATTATAAAAATGACATGTTCCATGGTTGCGAGTTCGATGAAACCATGATTGCTATATCAGCTATGAACCTGATGTTGCATGGGGTTGAGAATCCCGATTTGTACGATAAAAGTGCATTAGAAGAGGATTATGATAAATCCGACAAATATTCACTGGTATTAGCTAATCCTCCTTTTAAAGGCTCTTTGGAAGCATCATCTGTTGCAAAAAGCCTAACAGGAATTGTCAAAACCAAGAAAACAGAATTGCTATTTCTGGCTTTAATGCTTCGTATACTAAAAACCGGAGGCCGATGTGCTGTTATCGTTCCAGACGGTGTTTTGTTTGGTTCAGACAAAGCGGCGGTAGGTATCCGACAAACAATTATCGATAAACAAAAACTGGATGCGGTGATTTCCATGCCGAGTGGTGTGTTTAAACCCTATGCCGGAGTAAGTACGGCTATATTAATATTCACGAAAACCGAAAGCGGTGGAACAGATAATGTTTGGTTTTACGACATGCATGCCGACGGGTTCAGTCTGAACGATAAGCGAATGCCAACTCCGGACGAAGATGATACGGAGGATATTTTAAATCGCTGGAATAACCTCGAAGCGGAAACAAACCGTACAAGGCTTGAGCAGTCTTTCTTTGTACCTGTACAGGAGATAAAAGATAACAATTATGATCTCAGTATTAACAAATACAAAGAAGTAGCATACGAACAAAAAACGTATGATACGCCGGAGGTAATATTAGGCCGTTTGGAAGATATCGACATGGAGGTTGTCAAAGTTCGGAAAGAGTTGGAATCACTGTTGAAAGGAGGAATTTCCAATGAATAACGAAAGAGGGAATATAGTTATTTACCAAACCGAAGATGGGCAAACTCATATTGAGGTGAAGATGGAGGATGATACTGTATGGCTTACACAGGCTCAATTAGTTGAACTCTATCAAACCAGCAAATCGAATGTAAGTGAACACATTAAGCATATCTTCGAAGAAGGCGAATTGGAGCAGGAACTGGTTGTTCGGAAATTCCGAACAACCACTCAACATGGTGCTATAGAAGGAAAAACACAAGATAATTGGACGAACTTTTATAACCTCGACATGATTATTTCTTTAGGCTATAGAATAAAGTCTGCTGTTGCTACCAAATTCCGTATTTGGGCTACAGAGCGCTTGAAAGAATACATTGTAAAAGGGTTCACGATGGACGATGAGCGCCTGAAGCAACTGGGAGGAGGAATGTATTGGAAAGAGTTGCTCGATCGCATCCGCGACATCCGTTCTTCCGAAAAAGTAATGTATCGTCAGGTGCTCGATCTTTATGCGACAAGTGTAGATTATGATCCGAAATCCGATGTATCCATCCTATTTTTTAAGATTGTACAGAATAAACTGCATTTTGCTGCCCACGGACATACAGCTGCTGAAGTAATATACGATCGGGCGGATGCCAATAAACCGTTTATGGGCTTGACGACATTTTCCGGCGATTTACCTACAGGTAAGGATATAACAATTGCTAAGAACTATCTGACCACCGATGAGCTTAAGATTCTTAATAATCTGGTTTCCGGATATTTCGACTTTGCAGAAATTCAAGCCATGCGTCGTAATCCAATGTATATGTCGGACTATGTAACTCAGTTGGACAACATTTTGTTTTCAACCGGTGAGAAGCTATTAACCGATGCCGGACGTATCAGTCACCAACAGGCAATGGAAAAAGCCAAAGCCGAATATAGAAAGTATCAGGTAAAAACCATTTCACCTGTAGAGCAAGCTTATTTAGATACGATTAAGGCATTGCAAAAGAAAGCTAAGAAAGGAGGAAATAATGAATAAGACGGGGTGGAAGCAGGTGAAATTGGGAGAAATATGTAGTGGTGAATCATCCAATGTTTCCCAAAACAAGATACAACATCTAATGGGTAATTATCCTATTTTTGGAGCAAGTGGTTATATCCAAAACATTGATTTTTACAAGCAAGACAAGGAATATATTGGGGTAGTAAAAGATGGAGCAGGAGTAGGAAGGGTAATGAGACTCCCGGCTGAGTCATCTATTCTTGGGACTCTACAATACATAATACCAAATAAAGGAACAGATATAAATTTTCTATTCTATCTATTGGGTAAATTAAAATTGGATAGATATGCATCTGGGGCAACCATTCCACATATTTATTATCGAGATTATTCCAATGAAAAAGTACTCTTGCCCCCATTTGAAACTCAACGCCATATAGCCGCCACTTTAGACAAAGCCAATGAACTCATCGCTTTACGCAAAAAGCAATTGGAAGAATTGGATGCACTTGCTGAATCTGTGTTTTATGAACTGTTTGGTGATCCGGTGAAGAATGAAAAGAGGTGGGAGAAACTAACGTTATCACAGTTTTATAAGAATGGAAATTCAGCAATAAAATGTGGACCTTTTGGTAGTGCATTGAAAAAAGAAGAGTATACGTCTTTCGGCATCCCAGTATGGAATATGGACAACATTTCTAAAAATGGGAAATTTGACAGCTCTGTCAATTTGTGGATTAATACTCAAAAATATAAAGAGTTAGAATCATACAATGTTATTGATGGTGATATAATAATTTCTCGAGCTGGGACAGTAGGAAAAATGTGTGTTGTTAAATCTCAATACCCGCAATCAATCATAAGCACTAATTTGATTAGATTGAGATTAAACGATAAATTGCTGCCCCTGTTTTTTGTGTTTCTGATGACTTGTTATGGAAATAAGATATGTAGATTGAAAGTTGGAGAAGATGGGGCATTTACACATATGAATACAGGTGTATTAAATAGTATCATATTCCCTTATCCTCCTCTTTCACTCCAAGTTCGCTTCGCTACCATCATCGAAAAAATCGAAGAACAAAAAACACTGGTACGCCAAGCCTTGAAAGAAAGTGAAGACCTATTTCAACGATTGATGGAGGATTTGTTTCATCCCAAATAAAAGCAAATGCCATGAAAAAAAGCAATTTCAGTTTTTTGGAAGACCGTTTTCCTGAACATTATAAGTTAGCGGTAGAGGCTGAACAAAATATGTTTGCCAAGCCCCGCACATCGGTCATATATGCTCGCCTTACGCTTGAAGAACTTATTAAATGGATATACACCTACGATACCACCTTGTCAGATAATATTCCGGAGAAACAAACGCTCGAAGGTCTGATGTATCATGCTCCTTTCAAACAACTGATTGCTTCTGTTCCCAACATGATTGATGGCTTAACGGTGATTCGTAAAAATGGGAATCAAGCTTTGCACAACAAAAATGAAGTATTACTCCGCTATGCGCATGTGTCGGTCAATAACCTGTATGAGTTTGCCAAATGGATATATTACACCTATATTGACAGTGCTGTCAAATTGCCTTTTTCACTGGACAATGCATTAATTTCCCGTGGCGATGGTTCCGCAGAGAATATGGCGGCAGTTAAGACATTGCATACTCAATTAGACCAAATCAAACAGGAAGCCGAACAATCACTTCAACAAAAAGAAACCGAAATAGAACGGCTTCGTGATGAAATAGCCCGAATCAAAGCTGAAAACCAAGCTAAACCGGTTGAGGCATTTACCCTGAATCCGGCAACGGAAGCGGAAACCCGCCGGGTACTTATTGATGTGATGCTACGGGAAGCCGGTTGGCAACTGAACGATAAGGATGATACCGAGTTTGAAGTTTGCGGTATGCCAAACAAAACAGGAATCGGTTATGTGGATTATGTGCTTTGGGGAAACGACGGTTTGCCATTGGCAGTGGTAGAAGCAAAAAACACATTACATGACTCTCGCAATGGACAACATCAGGCTAAATTGTATGCCGATTGTTTGCAAAAACGTTTTGGTCGTCGCCCGGTTATTTTTTATTCCAACGGATACGATACCTGGATATGGGATGATTGCTTGTATCCACCTCGCAAGGTTTCGGGATTCTATTCCAAAGATGAGTTGGAATGGACAATTTCAAAACGCATAAACAAACCCTTATCCGATGCACAGGTAAATAAAGACATTGCCGGACGCTATTATCAGGAAGAAGCACTGAAACGGGTAGCCGAAACATTCGATGCTAAGCACCGGAAAGCATTGCTGGTAATGGCTACAGGGACAGGGAAAACCCGTACAGCCGTTGCTTTTACGGAAATGATGATGAAACAGGGATGGGCACGCCGGATTCTCTTTCTGGCCGATCGCAATGCATTAGTCATTCAGGCAAAAAGGAATTATGTCAAATTGCTACCTGACTTATCTTGTGCCGACATAACGAAAGAAAAGGAAAATATCCTTAATCGAATGATTTTCTCTACTTATCCCACTATCATCAATAAGATAGACAGTGAGAAAATCAATGATTTATTAGTGTACTCACCCGGTCATTTCGATTTAATCATCATTGATGAAGCCCATCGTTCTATATACCAGAGATATCAGGCCATTTTCCAGTATTTCGATGCTTTACTGTTAGGGCTTACGGCTACGCCTAAATCAGATGTCGACAAAAACACATACGAATTCTTCGATTTGGAAAACCACAACCCGACCTATGCGTACGAGTTGGATAAAGCTGTGATAGATAAATTTCTTGTTCCACCGAAGAAAGTGGTAGTAACAACGAAATTCCTGCGCGACGGAATTAAATATAGTGAACTTTCGGATGAAGAAAAGGCTGAATACGAAGAAAAATTCTACGATGAAATAACCGGCACAATGCCTGAAGAAATAGATTCTTCAGAATTGAACCAATTTGTGTTTAATCAAGATACCGTCGATAAGGTCTTAAATCAGTTGATGGCCGACGGACTAAAGATAGAAGGCGGTGATAAAATCGGAAAGACTATCATTTTCGCTAAGAATCACGACCATGCCATTTTTATTCAGGAACGTTTTTGCAAATTATATCCTCATTTGGGTGGCGACTTCATTCAGGTAATCGACAATTATCAAGCATACGCGCAAAGTTTGATTGATGATTTCAGCAATGCCCGAAAACATCCTCAAATCGCAGTATCGGTCGATATGCTGGATACGGGCATTGATATTCCTGAGATTCTGAACTTGGTCTTTTTTAAGGTGGTTCGTTCATCTGTTAAGTTCTGGCAAATGATTGGGCGGGGGACTCGTTTGTGTCCGGGTATTTTTGGTATTCCAAAAAGTGAGGAAGACAAATCGAAAGACAAACAAGATTTCTTAATATTCGATTATTGTGGCAATTTTGAATTTTTCGGAGTCAATCCGGATGGGTTTGAAGCTAAACTGCCAAAGCCTGTGTCTCAACGCATCATGGAAGCCCGTATTAGAATAGCGCAGGCTTTAGACGGTAAAGAGTTCGAAGATGAAGCACATCAATCGTTGCGAAAAGAAATATTGGATACTGTTCATCAAACAGTTTTACACTTAAACAGAAACAGCTTTGTTGTTAAAGCTGTATTGCGCGAAGTCGATACATTCGGCAAGAGGGAAAAATGGGATAGTCTCTCCCCAGCAGATATAGCAATCGTTTTCGAGAAGTTGACGCCTTTAGCAGAACCTGATGATCCGGATGAAGATGCTCGTAGATTTGATTTGCTCATGTTGAATTTCATGCTTTCATTTATTGAAGGGAATGCAGATGTCTATAGATATACGTCGAATGTAAAGTCCATATCCCAAAACCTATTAAAGAAAATAAATCTTCCGCTCGTTAAACAGAAAGAAGGACTATTAAGAACTATCACTATAGAAGATTTCTGGAAAAAATCAGTATCAGTTGTTGCATTAGAAAATATAAGGGTTGAAATCCGCAACCTCATCCGGCTTTTGGAGAAAGAAAAAAGAAGCATTGTATATTCCAACTTTGAAGATAAATTGACATCATCTGTCGTTTCGGATGCTTTGGTTACTTATACCATGTCGGATAACTACAAACAGCGTGTAGAAAGATATGTTCGTGAGAATGAAAGTAATCCTGTTATCCGGAAACTGAAACAAAATATCCCAATCACTTCGTCTGAATTACAACAATTAGAAAACATGTTGTTCGACGGTAAAGAAAGAGGCACAAAAGAAGATTTTATCAAAACCCATGGGCAACAACCATTGGGTAAGTTTATTCGAAGTATCATAGGTTTGGATGTAAATGCCGCAAAAGCTGCATTCGGTGGTTTTTTAAATGCAGGAAATCTCTTTGCTGATCAAATTCGTTTTATAAATATGATTATTGACTATTTAACTAAAAATGGAATAATTGAAGCCGATATGCTCTTCGACGAACCATTTACAAAATTCCATACTCAAGGAGTTGCCGGACTATTCGATGATGATACTACCTCTAAAATCATAGCGATTCTGAACCATATCAATGCCAATGCAGCGGCATAACAAATAGCTAAAAACAATCCGAGAAACTCGTCAAATAAAAAATGGCGAGTTTTTTTGTTTCTATGCAGATAGGCTGCATAGTTGCATCTCATCTTTGCAGTATAACTTTAAAAGTATATCAATATGGATTATTATTATGTAAACAAGAACGCTCAGCCAACAGGCGAGCACGAAGTACACAAAAGTACATGCAGTTACCTTCCCGATGTAAACAACCGGATTGGATTAGGCTATTTTTTCAGTTGCGCAGAGGCATTAAAAGAAGCCAGAAAGTATTATAACAATGTAGATGGCTGTTATTATTGTTGCCCAACCTGTCACAAGAGGTAATGCAAAAAGTTAAGAGAAAAATATGGTCACTGTTATACCAGCAAATAATAGACAGGGTAGTCTTTCCTGAATAATTTGAGATTACTTAA
The DNA here is from genome assembly GCF_002293435.1 of Bacteroides sp. UBA939. Taxonomy (GTDB): domain Bacteria; phylum Bacteroidota; class Bacteroidia; order Bacteroidales; family Bacteroidaceae; genus Bacteroides. Next base: position 25,866 of record NZ_DBDF01000171.1, read on the forward strand.
AAACATATGTTTATGAGAGCACCTATAGGTACTACTGCATCTACAGGACAGAAATGTCCGGAAAGTGGTGTATGGCAGGTTGTGGCTTATCCAACAACAACTGCTCCAATAGCCAAAGGTAATACTATGCCTCCGTATAGCGGAAAAGCTGTAACATGGAAACTTATCCAGTACGCTTAATAGTATTGTAAAAGAGGGATTATTCCAATGGGTTAGGATAATCCCTCTTTCCTTTTTTATAGTTGATCAAAAAAGAAGCGCAGGAAGTTGGGTTTTGCGCAGGTTATGAACATTACGCTCATTTCACACGGGCATTCAAACGAAAATCGGACATTTTCCATTGAACTACTGGAGTATTAGCTCTAAGCGATAAATCCAATAGAAAACACTCTTCAAAACACCTTACCTCAAACATTTTTTTTGTTCTTATCACGTATTATTTACTATATTTGCACATTAAGTTTGAGGTGTTAATTATATATGTCTATTCCGATGGAACTAAAAGAAATATTTTTAAGATGAAGCAGTACAACCGAATCATGTTAGGCAAAGGTGGAATTTACGCTGACACCTGCTTGAAAGAAAATTATATTGGGGCTGATTTTAATATAAATCAGGATTTATCAGGGAAGTTTCCGGAAGAATGGCGATTATTCAATAAAGAATTTATACCCATTTACTTACAGGAAAATCCTAAGAAAGGAAAAGTTTCGGCAGGATTGTCCTGTGGTATGCTTTGGACTATCTGTAAAGGACTGAAAATTGGCGATATTGTTTTATGTCCCAATGGGAATAGCGAATATTATGTAGATGCTATTTTTGGTAATTATTTTTATGATCCAAGTAAGCCGCTTTTTCATTGCCGTTCGGTTCAATGGATGCAAAAAACTATTTCCCGAAAAGAAATGAGTTCCGAATTGCAGCGTTCGACTGGTTCAAAACTGGAAACACACGCCACTTGCCAAAGAATACGATATTTATGAAGACAATGGTGATTTAGTTGGTCAACAATATCCAAGCGATACAGGCCCGATAGATATTTTAGCTATCAGTAAGGATAAGAAGACTATCTTGGTTATTGAGTTAAAGAAAGGTCGAACATCGGATGTCGTTGTTGGACAGATTCAGCGATATATGGGCTACGTGAAAGAAGAATTGGCAGAGCCTAATCAAGCAGTAAAAGGGATGATAATCGCGTTGGAAGCAGACACTCGTTTGAAAAGGGCGTTAGCGGTTACCTCGAATATTGAGTTTTATCGTTATAAGATTGATTTCAAGTTGTATAAAGGAATGTAAGAACAAAAATATTATGATTGCCAAAGACGAACTCAAACATATCCTCATTGATACGGAAAGTTATCACATTGAGCGAACTATATGAAACCAACACCCCAGTGCAGTTCTACGAATACGACGACCGGATTGAAGTTCAAAACCCAGGCGGATTATATGGGAAAGTCAGCCCTGCAAACTTCCCAAATGTAAGCGACTATCGTAATCCGTTTATTGCTGAAGCCATGAAGATGTTGGGTTATGTCAATCGTTTCAGCCGTGGCGTGTATCGGGTTCAAAAGGAATTAGTAGAAAACGGTAATGGTGAAGCTGCATTTGATTTTTCGCTGATTACGGCTTTCAGAGTAGTGGAAAAAGTTTCAGGAAAGTATTTTGAGGCAGGTTTTGGGGCAGAGAATGTACTGGAAGCCCAAGAAACCCCCAAGAAGCCCCCAAGAAAAGCCCAAGAAAATTCAAGAAGAGATTATGGCAATAATAGGGGCAAATCCGCAAGTAACACGTAAAGAATTAGCTGTGTTGTTGAATCGATCACCCGAAAGTATAAGGCATCATTTACAACAGCTAACCCAAAACAGTGTCATCAAGCACGAAGGTTCCACTAAAGCTGGGAAATGGGTAATACTATAGGATGTGGTTCGTCACTTCTATGCAACTTTAGGTGAATATTGGGGCACATTCTGCAATGCAGTTCCCTTTCTGGTATAATGGTTGCAAGATTCCCTTCTACTATAACTTAAATGATTATTGCGTAAAAACCACGAAGATGTAATTTCTTCTAAAACTACGATGAATAAACAGTTTGAAGCAAACTGCTTGCACCAAAGTAGCGAAGAATCTATAATTTTCATATTATAATTTCAGGTGATTATAGAAGATAATCACAAAAAAGTTTTATATTTGCAGGCAAAACTGTGCTAATTTATAGTGATAAATAGCAGTTATGGTTTTTGTTTTTTAGAATTATTAAGCGCAAGAAGCGTAAAGTTATTATCCCCTTCTCTTTCGAATCTGGAAAATTCAAAACGCCATGGGGTAATAGCAATAGTTTCTTCACGTCTATGTATAAACTTAGGCGTGAGGGCTGTTGTCTATTTATGGTGTCGGGCATTTTCCAGAGCCTTGAAAGAGAAGAAATAGACAATAACAGTCCTCACGCTTTCTTTATATATAATCCCCGCTAACTGAGGATAGGCGGAAGAAACGAAAAACGTATATGACAAACAGTTCTATTACACGTTTATTTCCTGCAGGTTTGATAATGTTATTATTCCTGTTTGCTGTTCCACATTCGGTGACAGCGCAAAACAAAATTCAGGTTACCTCTTTTCAGCGGATGGAGACTGATATTTCGGCACGCATCACTGCTCCGAAGAAAGATCAGAATGGTGAGATTTGTGCCCTTATCCGTATCGTTACTACCGAGAGGGATTTTATCTTTGAACCGGATGCCCTTGGAATTGTAGCACGCGAGAATAAGCCGGGAGAAATCTGGCTGTACATTCCACGCGGGGCAAGACGTATCTCTATTATGCACGAGAAGTATGGCGTTCTACGTAACTATTTCTACCCCGACCTCATTGACAGGGCAATGGTGTATGAAATAGAACTCAGTGTTGACGATGAAACGAAGAATGTAGCCGCAGACACTAACATGCAGTTGATAGTTATGCGGACAGAACCTGCCACTGCTGATATCTACATTGATGATGAAAAGATGCCGACGGAGAAAGGACTGTTTACGGCTACTATGAAGAAAGGCGTACATACTTATCGGGTTGAATCCCCCATGTATGCTTCCGAGGCCGGTATTGTTGATTTGGGTAGTGAACAAAAGATTATGAGTGTCACATTGAAACCCCGTTTCGGTTATCTGGAAGTTTTTTCTTTGCCCGAACAGGATGCGAAAATTTATATAGATGATGAATTAGCCGGAGAAACGCCTTATAAAAGTGATCGTATGCCGCTGAAGGACTACCGTATTCGCATAGAAAAGGAATTCTTTTTCCCTATAGACAGTGCTGTTACCATCGTTGCCGGAGAGACGAGCAGTCTTACATTTCAAATGATATCCACAATTAAACCTAAAGAGCCTCGCCGTACATTGGTTATGCTTGAAGCCGGCTGGCATCCTTCGCAGACCTCTTTTGGCGCTATGGTAGGTTTTGCGGCTAACAATGGCGCTTATGTGCGTTTCCGAAGCGATTTCGGTTCTGTATCCGCTGATCTGGAATGTGATGATACGGGAAAACTTACGAGTGGCGGGACAGGTACGCCATATTATAAGGAAGGCGTTACAAAGAAGGCACGTATGTCCGTAACCGCCGGATATATGCGACGCATTACCAAGCCGCTTTATGCTTATATTGGCGCAGGTTATGGTAATCGCGCTCTGGCTTGGGAGACGGTAGAGGATGAATTGGTGAAAAATGTCGATCACTCTGCCACGGGTATTGCCGCAGAAATCGGCGCTATCGGGCGTTTTGGCAAATTCGCACTTTCAGTAGGTTGCCAGACTGTGAACTTTAAGTATATGGAGTTGAGTGCCGGTGTTGGTTTCTTCTTCTAAATCAATTATTGATAATTTATTAGTAACGATATGAAAAAAATACAATATATATTGTCTTGCAGCCTATTATTGTTGATGGCAAGTTGCGAGAAAGATACAGAACCGACAAATTTCGCCCCAAGCCTTACTACAGGAGCAGCGTCGGATATTTATCGTATGGGCGCCACACTTTCGGGCAGTATTCAGAAGTCCGATGCGACGGTGGTAAACGACTTTGGTATTCTTTATTCCGAATTGCAAAGTATGGCGGAATATACGGAAGTGAAAGCTACTTCTGCGGATGTAACGTCTTTCAGTATATCTTTGAAAGACCTTCAACCGGGTAAAACGTATTATTATTGTTCTTATGCCGGTAGCGGATATAGCTTAGCGAAAGGGGAAATAAAATCTTTCACAACAACGGAGAGTAATGCTCCGGTATTTGGCGAGTTACAAGTGACTAATAAGGATGAGAAGAGCTTTTCGGTTTCGACTACGATTATTGACGAAGGCGGAAGTGAGCTTGTGATCCGTGGTTTTTGCTGGAAGTTATCGGGTGGCGGCGACCCGACCGTAGAGGATAATGTTAGTAATGTTTCATTGGAAGCTACCGCTTTCACCACGAGGGTCAATGATTTAACTCCCGATAAAGCCTATGTGGTACGTCCGTATGCCATCAATGGCAGAGGAGTGGGTTATGGAGAAAGTGTAACCATTACTACTAATACTTCTACAGCTCCGGTAGTATCCAGTATTACTCCGAAAGATTCTACTGCGGTAACCGTAGAGGTCGAAGCACGCGTGCTAAGCCATGGGGACTCACCAATTACAGAGAAGGGCTTCTGCTGGAGTTCGGAGACTCCGACGCCTACTACGGGGCATCTGAAGAAAGTTGTCGATGGAGAGACCGATACGTTTGGTGCGGTTATTGATGAATTAAGGCCTAATACTACTTATTACATACGGGCGTATGCGATAAATGGACAAGGTACCAGCTACGGTGAAGTCTTTGTTTTTGTGACAAAGGAATTACCGACATTGAGAGTTTTGGATATTGAGGTTGATGGGGTGAATGTCAGGGCTTATGGACAAGTAACTCCACCTGTTCCTTTTATTCATTTTGGCTTTGCGTATGCGACTAATGAAAATGATTTATTAAATGGAACAGGAGATTATATCTCTATAGATATACATGCTGATGCTACTACTACTTATGATCAAACAACAGGAGAATTTAGTGGTGTACTTATTGACATAAAACCGAATATAACCTATTATATTTATGCTTTTGCGGGCGTTAATGTAGGCTCAGATTATTGGGAAACGATTTATAGCGATATTGTACAGTTTACTACCGGCGCTTCCCAAGCCCCTGGAATTTATTCATTGGAAGATTTGGTTGCTTTCCGTGATGCGAAGAATGCCGGAGGGGATCTGTCGAAGTGGAAGAATGAAGAAGGGGTAATCAATATTTTTTCGGATATTGATATGAGTTCGATTGATAATTGGGATATGATTAATGAAATCAATCAAGATGAAATTCTGGATGGAAACGAGCATACTATTTCCGGATTGAAGATGCAATGTACAACTACGGAACGGAGTAGTGGTTTTATACTCACAAATAGAGGCTTGATTCGTAATTTGCATTTAGGTACAGGACTGATAGAAGTGATTGGCAAGGATATTTATTATGTGGCGGCTTTATGTGGATTTAATGATAGGGGAAAAATAGTTGACTGTTCGTCTGAAGTTAACATTGTTGCGCAACATTTTTTATCACAAGACGGTAATGCTGTTTTTATAAGTGGTATTTGTGGCTATTCTGGCATGGAAGAAGCTCAAATTCTCCGTTGTGTGAATAGAGGAAACATAGAAGGAGGTCATACGCTTTCCGGAATATGTTCAATGAATAATGGAGTAATAAAAGAATGTGCTAATTATGGAACAATGACTGGGACAATGACTGCAAAAGAGTCAACTGTGTATGTGTCGGGTATAGGCAATGGACTTGATGATAATTGCCAAATATTTAATTGTACAAATTATGGTTCTATAAATGCGAGGCAGGCTTGGGTTGCTGGTGGAATTTGTGCTGCTTCCTTTGGAAAAACGGAACTTTGTACTAATATGGGAGATATTATAGGAGGAGGTAATACAGGTGGAATATGTGGTTATTTACTTGAAGATCTTAATGCAGGGGCAATCGGTATTCTGCAAGAATGTACTAATAAAGGTGAAGTTACAGGTGAGCATTGTACTGGTGGAATTTGCGGGAGTGTTATGAGTAGCACTACTTATTTGAATAATACCAATGATGGTACAGTAAATGGCGTAACCGGAACTGATGCCAATGCTATTGGATGTGATGAGAGATAATATACGAGTGTAAGAAAGTAGGTGTAAATGAACTTCTTAACAGATAAATGATTATGAAATAAATAAATTGGAATGTTATGAAAAAAGTAATTATTGGTTTTATGGCAATTGCCATAGTTTGTTTATGTGGTTGTAAAAACACTCAGTCTAAGGGTAGTGATGAACAGCAAAAGGCGGATTCTCTTGCAGAAGTAGAACGCGCCTCATTCCGGTCATCAGACTTGGATTGTTATAATTTGAAAGGGCACGTTAAAGAGTGCGTTATGAAAGCTTATGATAAGGAGGGAAAAGAAAATGGAGATTTCAGAAATCTGTCTTTTACCAAAGAAGGCCTGATTGAAAAGGATGAGACACCTTATCGCGGAAAACTCTCATTTGAATATGGAAAATCCGGAGAATTTCTGGCTGGAAAGGATTTATCCTCTACTGATATGAAAGTAACATTGAAGCGTGATAAGAATGGAAGAATTCAGAGTGTTCGGAGACAGGCCGCCGATGGCGGAGACTCGGACGCTCAATATGAACTCAAGTATTCGTATGATAAGGAAAACAGGCTAAAAGGTATAGAATGTTCTTATTGGGAAGCGAGTGAAAATATTACATTTTCTTATGCTTCTAAGGAAGATTTTTTTGTAGCGACAGAAAAGATTAATACTGGCGATTATGAAGTTGAAATCGTTACTACTAAGTCATATAATTACGTAAAATTGGACTCTTATGGAAACTGGGTTATGAGAGAAGTAACGGCTACAGAAGACAAAAGTATAACAGAGATGGGAGAGGAGGCGTCCACTACGACCCGGGAAAAATTACCTGTGGTAATAGAGAAAAGGGAAATTGTGTATTGGTAGAAAATCGGTAACGGTGATGTTGCATTTGATTTTTCGCTGATTAATCAATAAATGACAGCTCTGGTTTTTACCTTTGAGAATTGCTAACAGAAATAGCATTATAATGCTATTTCTGTTTCCTTGATTTCCTCCTATAAAGAGTCAAAAAGGCAATTTTTCATCCTCCTTTTCCTCCGTTCCTTTCTTTTCATTGCTAATCTTATATTTCAATGGTTCGTTATAAAATCA
>NZ_DBDF01000059.1:0-5918 GCF_002293435.1 Bacteroides sp. UBA939
CCTTCACGCCGGAGTTTAGGCGACAGCTGGAACAGTATGTGTCGGAGGAGATCGAAAAACTAGCCGAACAGAAAAGGGCGGAGCTAGACCGGCTAAAGAACCAAAAAGACAAGCTGGAGCGGGAGCAGCACAAGCTCCTACAGGCGCATTACGCCGACGCTGTACCTCTACATCTTATGAAACAGGAGCAGGAGCGTATAAGCCGGTCGCTCAAGGGTATTACAAGCCAGATGGCGGCATACCAGTCGGAGAGTACGGAAATATCCCATAACGTCCATGACATCTGCGAGCTACTGGAGGACTGCGGGGAAGCCTACCGGCTGGCGGGGGATTATGAGCGCAGGTGCTTTAACCAAGCGCTGTTCAAGCGGATACTGGTCTATGATGACCTGAACCTCGAAGGGGATTACGCCGAGCCGTTCGACGCACTACTCGACCCAGCCGTATTTATGCTGAAGGGCGAACATGCCAGAATGACCAAAGAGGGCGATGGGCAAGCAGATGCTCATCGCTCTCTTTTTGACATTATTAGCGCAATAAATACCAAAACCAGCACTAATTTTTATCGTGCTGGTTTAAGTAAGGACATTTTGTATCAAGATGTCACCTTTGATACAACCTCACCGGCCGCACCAATAATATACACGATACGCATTCGGGCTTCAACGCGATTTACACGTTTGGAAGGATTGGTGCAAATGGGCGTCCTCTTGCCATGTTACGGAATAGCTCTTCCCAGCTCGTCCTTGGGGATGTAGATTAAGTGGACGTACACGAAGGCTCCTTTGGGTTCTTCGTGGGTTAAATATTCATAATAATACAGACCACTTATATATAATTATAGTAGTCACTCTTTGCTATTTCCCAATTGATGGTATCATCTATGTTTATATATTGAGTGAAATCTGCTGCATTAGAATAATATGTTGACTCCAGCGTTGCGATCTTTATACCGCTGATTTTTGATATTGCTGCTGGATTAAACATCCTATCAACCATGAACTTAATTGCGCTCTTCATTAATGGCTCTAACTCATACGAGTATTTTGTATCGTCAATATCTAAAATACTGTATTCTTTAAGGAAGGTGCAGAACCATTGATTCAAAGACATATTAGTAAAATTTCCTTTAAACACGTAATGCAGCAATTTATCGTCTTTCTCAGGCGGGGTTTTGCGTATCTCTTGTGCCAGTTTCGTAGCAGTTATAATATTATTCCTCAAGCTGTTAGGTATGCGGATAGAAGTTCTATTTATTGCAAAACTCCTAAAATCATCATCAAAGTCTCCGAATTTCAAATTGCAGATCGTAGATTTTTTTGCTGGCGCTATCAATGTTAGCTTTATAAACAATCGCAACACTTGTCTCTGATAAAACCTTCCAGTATCTCTCTTCTTTATCAGATTTTCAGGGCGTTTGCCTAAATCCGAATCCAAGTTAATAAGGATTTCCTTGATTGTATCCATAGAGAATATTTCTCGTTCGCTTCCCTCTTCCAAATTACAAGATTCGAAAATATCATTCTTGTAATCCTCGTAGTCTATTTGCGTAAATATATCAGATGCTTTACCTTCTTTGCTTAGATAGTCATAAAAACTTTTCAGTGATTCTAAATGAGATTCCATTGATGCACGATAATTTATCTTGCCGATTTCCGAGTAGTATTGAATACAATTCTTAACGTCACTCAAGCTTATTTTGGTAGGAGTATCTATTTTATCAATACGCCTCAAGTATTCTATAAACTTATTTACGTGATTTGAGTACGTTGTACCAAAGCTACCGTAATAATCGTCTCTGTGCTGCTCCATTAATGGTTTCATTTTATCCCTCCTAATGTAAGATGCTTTTATGACCAAATACCCGACAGGTCAGCCTCAACCCAGATTAAGCCCTTGTTATATAAACAGTACTATATTACAGCCAAGTATAACATATTTCGCCAAGTCGGCTCAACGAGAATAAATTAAGGCGGCATAAAGGGCAAGGGTGCATGATCAAGCTCCGCCTATCTTTATATTGATGATCAGCCTCCGAAAAAAACTTAGGTGCAGTAACGGATGCCCCATAGCTTCTAATCATTGCTCGATCATATCTAAGAATCGGCTACATCTTTCTTCCACCCGTTTTTTCTGTCGCGAACTCACATGCGACTTTTCCCAACTGTCGGAAATTGCTTGAGAATCCAAAGCGGAAACAATTCTTCTAAAAATATTGTCATCGCACTCGCGCACCAGCTGCAAGAACATCAAACAGCCATCATCATCAAAGTCTATTTTAGAAGAAGTGTTCAATCGCTTAATGATTTTCGGAACATTCGATAAAAGTATTTTTTGGGCTTCAACGCTATTCGACTTTATCAATTCTCTTAATGCGTAAAAACTGATTCTCCACCAATGCCCAGTCAGCAGATCCACAGGAACTCCGTCTTTAAATAAACTTATGGCACATTGCGGCGCAATGAAAGCTATTGTTGAGTACATAACACGTATCTTATCACGATTGTATTCGACGAACCGACGCGCTATTCTCCAATCGCCTATATGGAGTCCCCTACACAGATGAACAATTTCGCCATATTGAGTCCAGTTGTCCTTAGCTATATCCGAAAGTCTCATGATATCAACTTGGTTCACAATTTCTGAAGCTTTCTTTCTATCGTATGTTCCTATAAGAAACAATACTTGATCTATGCTTTGCCAATCTCGTGGATAACTATTTGAAATTGCGGAGGCAAATTCTACTACTGGCAGCTCTGAAACCAGAGCTGCCGCCGTTTCACGCTCCTCTTTTGTGGCACGATGTCCACCCAACAAACTCAAACCGCATATGCATAGAAAGAATTCAAAGCTGAACAGATTGATAGCGTGTAGCATATCGTTTTTGAAATATTCTTTATACACAGGTAATAACTTCCTGATTGATTCATGAATATATGTCGGGAATAAATGTTTAATGTCGCATAGGAGATCAGACAGAGCTGATATATTTGTAACTGTCGCCTTTGCGCATATATCTACAATTACCGGGTTCAGAATCTCTCGAATCTGTGCATATCTCGGCTTAGGAAGAAAAATTGTCAAGCGGTTTATTAGTTTCCCCCATGCATATAGGTTGGGTTTTCTCTCTAGTGCTAAGGATTTAACTATTTGTGCCCAATCAACTCTCTGCATGCACTGACGATATCGTTTTCTATCTGTGTTAATTAGAATATTAATAAGATTAGAATACGCATAAGCCGTTACACTATCGGCATGAGCGATCCAATCCAGGAGTAACACTTCGTGTTTATCAAAAAACCATCTTCCATTCTTCGCATATCGGAATTTGAATACTTTCTCCATGAAGAAAGCAATGCCGACGCGTTCATGAGAACTCTGTATATCCAAAAGGCTTTCTAACGCCGAAGATATCATCGCTTCACTGATAAAAACCTCTTCACAACGATAAGCGAAAGAGTAACCCAGCATTCTATTGCTCAACCATACAATGCCCATCGGCATAAACTTCTTTTCTATAAAGGATGTCTCGATAGCTCTAAAGAGTACTGTTTTCTTTTCTATTGAGGCGTTTCTAAGAAATTGAGCGACAATTCTCTCCGCACTTTCTAAATGGACGATACGCACATCATCGAAAGACAATACTATTTTGTGATTCACAAGATATTGTAAATCATCATCATCCCATGAAAGAGAATTGTCAAAGCGCAGTAGATAATTGCATAGCCAACGATAATCTACGCAGTTATCTAACTTCACGATTTGAAATGCAGCTATAGCTGCAGCCAGCAGACCACAGTCGTGATGCGTACGAATCATTTCATACTGTTCTTTAATTGTCTGCCAACCGCCTCGAAGAATATAATTGAACTGCCATGGTGTTGACGCTTTTTCTGCCCCCTCCAGGCGTCTTTCGATTGGCGAATCCGAGAAATTAATCCCAACCCTAGCATCGCATTGATGCACAATGGGCGTAATTTCTTTCTTCCTAGCAAGAAAGTCATCACGTAATATTTTTACGGCATCTTTATTTGTCACCAGAATTGTATCGTGCCGTATAGCAGATGAATTAGTCTTAGCAAAAATAATTTTTGTGTTTGGACGCGCCTGTTCAGAAATTATCTCTATTGTTTTTTCCGATAGTCGCTGCGCATCATCAATAATATAGATTGAAGACTCCGTGTTTCGTGGAATCGCCGGAACAATTAGATTCTCAGTTGCCTTATAGAGATAGACTTTCCAGCCCTTCCTAAAGAGATTGTACGCTGCCTGATAAACTGAGATGGACTTCCCGCAACCAGCTTCGCCTTGTACTAAAACATAATCAACAATAGTCAACTGTTTTTCGATTCTTGCTACTTGTAGAAACTTGGGGCAGGCAACCACATCTGCTGGCGTCAATCGGTAACCCATAATTGCATGAGATATATCACGTTGATACGAAAAATCCAACGCCTCCCAGAGCTCGGTATCTACCGGTTCGTAGAAGGACTCAGTTGTTTTAGTTTTTAACGTATCTATTGTCACTAATATTTCATGAGCATGTGCTCTTGCTATTTCATGGAAAAACCTCAAATTAGCAGCCGTATAAACACGGTTGTTTTTGCTAATATTGCACGCTGGGCAAGAGGGAATGTAATTTTCAATACAATCAGGATTAAATCCGTCTTTTTCCAATTCCAAAAGGTATTGAGCGGTCTCGTCGTCTTGATACGTTCCCATGTGGGATGGAATAATGTGATCAATATGCATATCGCGTTGCTGTATCAGACGACCACAGTAACCACACTTTTCTTTATAGGCGACAAAGATAGCCCCACGTAAATATGAACTATTCTTTCTATACGGGTGAAACATACGCTATGCCTCGCTAAAAACAATGACTGAACGCGCTTGAATGCCGATGAGAATCTCTCCCTCCCGAAATGCAATCAACTTCATTATGTTATACTTGGTGTTCATTTCGTCTCGATGGTAATGGTATTTCTCAATACTACTCTTAGCGGGTGAAAAAGTGGCGAGAGTCTTATACCGGCATACACAATAAGTTAGCCCCAATCTAGTTACACCTCTTTTTTGTATAGATCAGACATAATTCCAGCTAAGTATAGCATAATTCGATAAGGCCGCTCAACGAAAATTGTTTATTCGGCAAAATTAAAACAAGGGCGCACGTTCGCACCTCTATTTATTCTACCTCCACGGTTATGCCCGCGCGGTACGACATAATCTTAAATTTCTATTCTCTCAGGTTAACAAACCCCTTCTCCCGCCGCTATCTATCAGAGGCATTCAAGGCGAGAGTCCCTCGAATACAGAAACGGAGGCTAAAAACAATTACTATCGCCAATTACGAAGGAGGCTCATATGGAATTACATCTCACCGACCTAAAAAACCTCACCAAAGCAGAGCATGTCGCGCTCTGGACAAAAATCGCGGAATGCCCGCCCGACAAGGTTCTCCCGCTCGGCCCTTGCAGGTTACCGGCAGGATGTTCGCCCACCCACATTGACATCGGCTTTTTCAAGGACGGCCCCTACTTTTGCATGAAGGTGCGGCCCAGCTTCTCTTACACCGGCGACAACTGGGCGATCCGGCTTATCAGCAGCGGCGAAACGGTTCCGTTTTGCAATTACCCGGAAATGGCGATGTTCTTTCGGGAGTTCCCATCGACGGATGCCAATCCCACACCTACCCGGCGCGCAACCGCACCGTCGCACAGCTACGACCTCGATTCCGTCGCGAACATGGGCGCGATCAAGGTGCCTGCGGCTGCGCCTGTGGAAGCCGCCCCGCCCCCGGATGCCAAAACGCTCCGCGAGGAGCTTGGGAAAATCATCATCGGGCAGGATACGGCGGTGGCGACCATCGCTCATCATGTAGCGCTGCATGTAAACAAGAAAAATCCCCAAAAGCC
>NZ_DBDF01000059.1:5990-6127 GCF_002293435.1 Bacteroides sp. UBA939
ACCGTCATCACCGATCTGAACACCTTTACGGAAGCCCATACCGTCTATAGGCTCATCGGCGCGCCGCCGGGGTACGCGGGATATGACGACGCGGCGGTCTTTGAAACGGTGACGGAGAACCCCTACACCATTTTCGT
>NZ_DBDF01000059.1:6258-6409 GCF_002293435.1 Bacteroides sp. UBA939
TAGGGTTTGCCGCCGCCACAGAAACAGCCGCGCCCGAACAGGCCGCCGCAGCCGCTAACAGCGCGGAGCCGGATACCGCCGAGTTCACCCAGCGCATCTACAACGACACCGAAACCGCGCGCAAGGCGTTCATCGAGGCGGGCGTACTGCC
>NZ_DBDF01000176.1 GCF_002293435.1 Bacteroides sp. UBA939
TTCTAAAACCACGATGAATAAGGAGTTTGAAGCAAATTGCTTGCACCTAAAGAGACGAAGAACCAAAACCCTGGGAGGGAGAATTTGTCTCACAGGACGAAGAATTTCATCTCATGGGATGAATGAATTCGTCTCACGAGACGAAAAAATCCGTCCCATGAGATGAAAAAAGTCGTCTCACGGTATCTGTGAATGTATTTGCCGAAGGGAAAAAGAATTCGTGTTCGTCCGTTTAATCTTTCTCTTGAGACCGCAGATGCAGTTTTCTCACAAACTTCATGTCATTAACAGCCATAATCTTCACCAAATCCTCAAAGCTGGTTTGGTTTGGATTCCATCCCAGTAATGTTTTTGCTTTGGTCGGGTCGCCCAATAACTGTTCCACTTCAGCCGGACGGAAGTATTTAGGATCAATTTCTACAAGCACCCTACCTGTCTTTACGTCGATACCTTTTTCATTAAGACCTTCGCCTTCCCAGCGCAGGGTGATACCTACTTCTTTAAACGCAAGAATAGCAAATTCACGAACCGTATGCATCTCTCCCGTAGCAATCACGAAATCTTCGGGTACTTCATGCTGAAGCATAAGCCACATACATTCTACATAGTCTTTTGCATATCCCCAGTCACGGCGAGCGTCCAGATTACCCAGGTATAGTTTATCTTGAAAACCCTGTGCAATACGTGCGGCTGCCAGCGTAATCTTACGGGAGACAAATGTCTCACCGCGGCGTTCACTTTCATGATTAAAAAGAATACCGTTTACGGCAAACATGCCGTAGCTTTCACGATAATTCTTTGTAATCCAGAAACCATATTGTTTGGCTACGCCATAAGGACTGCGGGGATAGAAAGGGGTCGTTTCTTTTTGAGGTATTTCCTGTACCTTACCGTAAAGTTCCGAAGTGGATGCCTGGTAAATTCTCGTCTTTTGTTCCATGCCAAGAATGCGGACAGCCTCCAACATGCGTAGCGTACCGATGGCATCTGCTTCCGCAGTATATTCGGGTACATCAAAAGAAACCTTTACGTGACTCTGTGCGGCGAGGTTGTATATTTCGTCGGGCTGTACCTGTTGAATGATACGAATAAGCGAACTGCTGTCCGTCATATCGCCGTAATGCAGGTTGATAGTACGTTTTTGCTTCATGTCCCGTACCCATTCGTCGAAGTACAGGTGCTCAATGCGTCCTGTGTTAAAGGAAGAAGAACGGCGGATAATTCCATGTACTTCATATCCTTTTTGTAATAAGAATTCGGCTAAGAAGGAGCCATCCTGACCTGTGATTCCGGAGATTAAAGCTGTTTTCATATAGTAGGCTTTTTATTGATTTAACTAATATACCGTCTTGTCACTTATAAATTTTATTAATAACCAGTGCAATGGCTCCATCGCCCGTTACATTGCAGGCTGTACCGAAACTATCCATCGCAATGTAGAGCGCAATCATCAGCGCCTGTGCGGATTCGTCGAAGCCAAGCACCGATTGCAGAACGCCTAAGGAAGCCATGATAGCGCCACCGGGAACACCGGGAGCGGCTACCATTGTAATTCCCAATATAAAAATAAAACCGGCAAAGAGCGGAAAGCTATATGGCATTCCCTGCATAATCATTAATGCCAGCGCACATGCCACAATCTTCAGCGTACTGCCGGATAAGTGGATGGTGGCGCAAAGCGGAATAACGAATCCCGCAATATCGGGAGTTACTTCATTCTTTTTAGTTTGTTCCAATGTAACAGGAATGGTCGCTGCTGAAGACTGCGTACCTAATGCCGTAAAATATGCCGGCAGCATTCTGCCTAACAACTTGAAAGGATTCCTGCGCACGAATAACGCGGCTATACTATATTGAAATATTAGCAGGAAGATGTGTAGCAGGAAAATTATGCCGATAATCTTGATGAATACCATTAATATGGAGAAAACCTCTCCGGAATGGGTCATATTGAGGAATATGCCAAAGATATAAATCGGAAGTAACGGTATGATTACGGTACTGATCATGCGGACAATAATTTCCTGAAAGTCACGTGCAGCGCTTTTGAGTGTGTCATTTTTCAGGTATGCCAGCCCCAGACCTAAAGTAAATGCCAATACCAAAGCTGTCATGACATTCATTAGCGGTGGAATGGCAACTGAAAAGAAAGGCAGAATGCCTTGCGCTTCACTGACTTCTTCTAACGGAACACCCGGCTCAATAAGTGAGGGGAAGAGGGTTGCGCCGGTGAAGTAAGACAAGAACCCGGAAAACAAAGTAGCCCCGTAGGCTATTAATGTGGTTATTAGTAGTAATTTACCGGCTCCTTTCCCTATATCAGCAATGGCTACTGTTACCAGTCCTACGATTATAAGCGGTATGGAGAAGCTAAGAAACTCACTGAAAATACCATTGAATGTAACAAACAAGCGTACCGGCGAGTCGGGCAGGAAATTACCGAGAAGGATACCTAATGCTATTGCGATAATGATACGCGGCAATAATCCTATGTGAATCTTTTTCATTTTACGTATTTTAGTTTTCAGGTAAATAAACTTATAATAAACTTACTGAATGCAAAAGTACGACTTTTATTCCGAACTTATACGAACAAATAGGATTGGCATATTGTTTAATTTTCAATGAATTATCATAGAAATAAAAGTTATGATGAAAAAACAGCTAAAAACAGATATAGGTTTAATTGGACTTGCTGTGATGGGGGAGAACTTAGCCCTCAACATGGCTGATAAGGGATGGAATGTATCCGTGTACAATCGTACGGTTCCCGGAGTGGAAGAAGGTGTGGTAGAACGTTTTATCAGTGGTCGAGCCAAAGATAAGAGTATAGAAGGCTATACGGATATAGCTGAATTTACGGACTCTGTTTCCATGCCTCGCAAAATCATGATGATGGTACGCGCCGGCAGTGCGGTGGATGAACTTATGGAGCAACTATTTCCGCATCTTTCTCCGGGTGATATTTTGATTGACGGTGGTAACTCCAATTATGAAGATACGAACCGGCGTGTAGCGTTGGCAGAATCAAAAGGCTTCCGCTTTATCGGTGCGGGTGTTTCGGGGGGAGAAGAAGGAGCGCTGAACGGCGCTTCCATTATGCCGGGTGGTTCGGCGACTGCCTGGAATGAAGTAAAGCCTGTTCTGCAAAGCATTGCCGCCCGTGCTGCCGATGGTACTCCCTGTTGTGATTGGATTGGTCCGGCTGGTTCCGGACATTTTGTTAAGATGATACATAATGGCATTGAATACGGTGATATGCAATTGATTTCCGAAGCCTATTGGGTGATGAAGAACCTGTTGCAACTTGATAATGAAGAAATGGCTTCCGTTTTCACTCATTGGAATGAAGGGAAGTTACGCAGTTATCTGATAGAGATTACCGCCAACATATTGCGTCATAAAGATAAAACAGGTGATTACCTGATAGATAAAATTCTGGATACGGCAGGACAGAAAGGTACCGGTAAATGGTCAGTCATCAATGCTATGGAACTGGGTATGCCTTTGGGACTGATAGCGACGGCTGTGTTTGAGCGCAGTCTTTCTTCGCAGAAGAGTCTGCGTGAAACGGCTTCCAAACAATTTGTTTCCCAACGTTCTGAGGCGGTATATAATAAAACTGAACTGGTGGAGGATATTTATTCCGCATTGTACGCATCGAAGCTGGTATCTTATGCACAAGGTTTTGCGGTATTGCAAAAAGCATCCGAAACTTTCGGGTGGAATCTTGACTTGGCATCTATCGCCCGTATGTGGCGGGGTGGTTGTATTATCCGCAGTATTTTCCTGAATGATATTGCTGCTGCGTTCGAGGCATCCGGAAAAACGAATCACTTGCTGCTGGCACCTTATTTCAAGCAGGAAATACAGCAGATGCTTTCCGGTTGGAAACATCTTGTTGTCCATGCGATGAATGAAGAACTACCTGTGCCCGCTTTCTCTTCTGCTCTGAATTATTTCTATTCGCTGGTTTCTCAGGCATTACCTGCAAATATGATTCAGGCGCAACGCGATTATTTCGGTGCACATACTTTCGAACGTGTTGATGAGCTTCGCGGACAATTCTTTCACGAGAATTGGACAGGGCATGGAGGTGACACTAAGTCGGGCACATACAATGTATAAACATGAACCAATCAAATAATAAGTACTCATGTTTAATTATCTTGTAGTATCTGTCATGCTGAGCGCAGTTGAAGTTTGTATTTCAGAAGAAGAGATGCTTCGGCTACGCTCAGCATGACAGATACTATCAAAGTATAAACTAATTATGAACATTTGCTTAATGTGTTAATAATAAACCAATCAAATAATGCACAAAGATGAACCAAACAAAATCAAGGGTGTATGTGAATAGATTTGTAATGATCATATTCGGCGCTTCCGGTGATTTGACAAAACGCAAATTAATGCCGGCACTCTATTCTTTATATAGAGATAAACGTTTACCGGAAGGGTTTGCCGTCCTGGGTATAGGACGCACAGAATATTCGGACGAGACGTATCATGATTATATTCTGAATGAATTGGAGCATTTCGTCGCTCCCGACGGAGACGACGGAAAAGAAGGAGAAGGTATGAAGGGGTTTTGTACTCACTTGCATTACCTGAGCATGGATCCTGCCATAGCAGATGGATACGCAGTGTTGGATAAACGCTTGCAGGAAATCACCGGTGAAGATAATCCGGAAAACCTGCTCTTCTATCTGGCTACACCGCCTTCATTGTATGGTGTTATTCCCTTGCATCTGAAAACTGCGGGATTAAACCGTGAGGGTACACGTATCATTGTAGAGAAACCTTTTGGATATAATCTGCAATCTGCAGAAGAGTTGAACAAAGTGTATGCTTCGGTATTCGAAGAACATCAGATTTATCGTATCGACCACTTTCTGGGTAAAGAAACGGCGCAGAATATTCTTGCCTTCCGTTTCGCCAACGGTATTTTTGAACCTTTATGGAACCGTAATTATATTGATTATGTAGAAGTTACCGCTGTTGAAAACCTGGGTATCGAACAGCGTGGAGGTTTCTATAATGGTACGGGCGCTTTGCGTGACATGGTGCAGAACCATCTTATCCAATTGGTGGCGCTCACCGCTATGGAGCCGCCTGCCGTATTCACCGCCGATAGTTTTCGTAACGAAGTGGTAAAAGTCTACGAGTCGCTGAAACCTCTGACGGAAGAAGACTTGAATGAACATGTAGTTCGCGGGCAATATACGGCTTCAGGTTCCAAGAAGGGTTACCGTGAAGAACAGAATATTCCTGCCGGTTCGCGTACGGAGACTTACATCGCCATGAAAATCGGTATAGATAACTGGCGTTGGAGTGGCGTACCTTTCTATATCCGTACAGGGAAGCAGATGCCTACCAAAGTGACGGAAATTGTTGTGCATTTCCGTCAAATTCCTCATCAGATGTTCCATTATTCGGGTGAATACCGTCCGCGGGCTAACAGGCTTATCCTCCGCCTGCAACCTAATGAAGGTATTGTCCTGAACTTCGGGATGAAAGTACCCGGTCCGGGATTCGATGTGAAACAGGTGATGATGGACTTCAGCTACAATACGCTTGGTGGCTTGTCTGCAGGAGATGCTTATGCGCGGTTGATAGAAGACTGCATACAGGGTGACCCGACGCTGTTTACGCGTAGTGATGCCGTTGAGGCTTCCTGGCGGTTTTTTGATCCGGTACTGGATTACTGGAAAGAACACCCTGAAGCTCCATTGTGTGGCTATCCTGCGGGTACTTGGGGGCCGTTGGAAAGCGAGGCGATGATGCATGAACATGGTGCCGACTGGACTAACCCGTGTAAGAATCTGACGAATACGGATCAATATTGTGAGTTATGAAAACATATAAATATAGTACGGCGGCTGAAACAGCGCGCGCACTTATCAAACATATTATCCATTTAATGGAGAAAGAACCGCAGAAGATTTTCCATATTGCATTCAGTGGAGGCAGCACGCCTTCGCAGATGTTCGATTTATGGGCGGATGAGTTCGCAGATGTTACTCCCTGGATGCGAATGCGTATTTATTGGGTGGATGAGCGTTGTGTACCTTCGGAAGACTCGGAGAGTAACTACGGTAACATGTACAACCTGCTACTGGACAAAGTACCGATACCTGACGAGTACATATATCCTATCAAAGGCGACAATCCGCCTGCCGCAGAAGCGAAACGATATTCCATGCTGCTACAGCTTAATATCCCGCTCCATCGTGGTTTCCCGGTTATGGATATCATATTGCTTGGTGTGGGTGAAGATGGGCATACTTCTTCTATCTTCCCCGGACAAGAATATCTGCTATCCTCTTTTAATCCTTATGAAGTGAGTGTAAATCCTTATAACGGACAGAAGCGTATTGCTATGACCGGCTGTCTGCTGTTCAATGCCAAGAAACTGATTTTCTTTGTTACGGGAAAGAACAAAGCAGGTGTAGTACAGGACATTCTGTCTTCAGGCGATACAGGCCCGGCTGCCTACGTAGCACATCATGCATGGGATGTGGATGTCTTTATGGATGAACTTGCCTACATTCACTCCCTAAGGTAAATTGTACGCTTCCAAACCGGTAGGTCTGGTTATCTGAACGTAATTCATTCCCCATGCAAAGGCATTGGCGAAGAAATGGGCGTTTGCTGTAAGCGCATTATTGCCCGAAGCGCCGGTGGCGCCTATTTGCATGGTTCCATAAGGAACTGTATTGACTACCTTAACAGGCCAGTTATCAGTATCTGCGCCTTCATTGGATGCTCCTGCCATAGCTCCTCCGTCACCTATCCACACAAGTCCCAGGGTGTTATGGACAAATACTCTGGCTCCGTTCCCGTTAAGGTTGTTCACCAATACCGTGGCGTTTGCAATATTCGGAGTTCCGTTAACAGATACGGAAGCATTACCGTCTCCATCCTGTTGCATGTAATATCCCGCAAGGTTCAGGAAAGGGCCGCGAGTAATCGGGTGATTTGTATTTAGCCAAGGCAAGGTTGGTACGCCCGATTGCGATTCGTTTGTAGATACGGTGACAGTTGAAGCACCATTATAAAATAGGTTATCCACCATTTGTTTGCTTGCCATTTCCGTATCGGATTCGTCACATATATAAATCAAAACCCCTCCTTTGTTGATATAATTCTGAAAAACAGTTACGTGTGCAGAAGTAATATCTACTTCATATCCACCTATAATAATATCCGGATTGAAACTGTTTATTGCATTTTTGAGGTCTGTTGCTGATGGTCTCCAATCATATCCGTTGGATTCATTATAAATAGTAATTCCTGCAATCGAATAAACAGAGCTTGTGCTTTGCCCAAAATAATTGGGGTTATGGAGAATCTTGTTCATTACCATGTCTACCGTTCCCGGTGTCGGACGATTATTCCCTACATTGTACCAATAGCCTCCCAAGCCCATAATTCTGATAGTACGCGCAATTACTCGCACATTCTGCGAACATGTTGCCGCCATATTAAGGCTGTTGGTTGAGATGGTAAAGGTATCGGTTTGGGGTGCAACCGGTGTTCCGAATCCCATCAGAGTTACCGTCTGGGTAGTACTTGTGATTGTTCCGATTGAGATAAAACCATAGCCGTTTTGCGCGTTTGTTTGAATAACATAGGTGCTTCCGATTGAAGCAGCGGTTGCATTTATCACAACACTCATTGTATTACTGCTGTTCAAAGCTACGTGAGTCACATATTGCCCTGAAAGAGCAGTACCGGAACAATTGATGGTAAAATCTGCTTGTCCCTGGAATGTTTCAATATTCTGCTTGACGGTGATCGGGTAACGCAGGCGTCCGGCTGTGATCCATATAATGGCGGAACGATTGGCACCGGTTGTATTTTCGGTACAAGTGACAGCCGTGTTGACACGTACGCCTGATGCGCCCGAAGCGGTTTTTAATGCCGGCCAGTCAACCGTGGTTCCGGTAGAGGCGTCGACTATTTTTTCTACTGTCCAGCCTGAGGGGTAATCGGTATAGATGGTCAGTTGGTTGTAGGTAGCAGCGTCGGTAGCAGCATCCCGGTAGAGGTTGATCGTATCCCTGCTGACACTGAGAGTATTGGTTCCGTCGAACGTGATGTTTCCCATTCCGCTTTGATTCCATCGTAATATCTGGGCGGTGATGTTGGCTGCTTTCGCATTGAACGCATCCTGAACGGTCGGCTGTCCGCTTCCTGCAATATTTGTGATGCTCAGCGTGTACTGATAGTTTCTGAGAATATCCAGTTGTGTAGTACCGTCCGCAGCAATGAAATCAACCCGGTAATAGGTGGGTAGCGGGTCGTCGCCGTAAACTCCTCCAATCACTAAACAAGGCGCTTGTGATTTGTCCGGAACTGCGGCAGCTTCAAAGGTATAGATGGCTCCGGTAATGGCTACGTCCGTAATGCCCGGAGCGGAAAAGTCCTGGTAGGATATCGGCCCGAAGTACCGGGCGCTGTATGGTTGCAAAGCGGCAGGAATGCTGGGTTGAGTAACGTACAGATATGGAACTCCATTCCGGTTTTCCTGCATCAATGCGCTATTCGAAGGTACAATCTGTCCGCCCGTATTCGTATTATAAAGGTGTACGCTTTTAAGCTTAAATTTATCCGTCAGTCCGGTAATACTTGTATCGAGGTGTACATCTATCCGGGCTACCATTCGCAGCATATTGATTGAATTGGATAATTGGGTGGTCGACGAAGTGATTGTTTCCGCTGCACTTTCACCCCACATGGGCAGGGCGGTATAGTTTGATGCCGATGTGGCATTCCAACGGTCGTCGCTGTTGGGTAGGGTTAATACCAGTTGGGAAAGCAACGTCTGTTTATCTGTTCCTTGCCAGGTTGAGCTATTAAGCAAGGCGGATACTTGTTCGTGGGCGTTAGTTACCAGGACAAGGCGTTGCGGATAAGTTTTGGCTTGAAGTGTAACCGTAAACATCTGCGTGCTACTTCCCGGAGTGCTGCTTAACGCCGGAGAAGCTATGACGGAATAGTCGAAGGTTTCGTTAGTACCATCAATCTTGAATGCCAGTACATCTACCTCATTAATCGTGTTTTCCTGGATACCATTGATGGAACGCGTAGTGGTGTTATTTCCCGGAATAGCCATACGCAGCAGGACTTCTTTTTTATTCTCTTCAATGTTGAAATCCTCGTCTTGAACACATGATGAAGTTGAAAACAGCACGCCCGAAAGTAATATGATATATAGTAATGTCGAAGCACGGTCAAGTATTCCGGAATTAATAAGGGTTGTTAGTGAGTTGCAAATTTGTGCCATAACTAATAAAACTGAAAGATGGAATTATTCAATAAACAGTTAAAACTAAATTTTGTTTTAGATAATTCTATTTCTTTTCTTTAATGATTTGGTAACTTGATTTTGATAGTTGTTCTTATGTTGTCTAACATATCATGTTAGTATACAACTTATTTTATCATTTCTTATTTTTACATATTCATAATAAACACATGAGCATGTGTTGGTAACCTATATGATCTGATCGTAAATACCTTAATTAATTCAAGATAACTTTTAAAATAGACTATTATGAAAGATTTCAATCTAAAGGATTTACTCATTCACATTTTGCATGGGGGAATTATCTTGTTGGCAGTTCTTGTTGCTCGTTATGGTTTTGACATCGCAAAGATTTCTTGTGCTATAGGAAATGGTATTACGCCTACTTTGTTTATTGTTGCAAGTTATCTGATAGGACTATTTATCGATCCGCTCGCTGATTGCGTAGATACTTTCTTGATAGATAATGCATCGTGTTTTCATAAATGGATGCGCATTCCTTTTTTTCCGTCTTATGATTTTCTGAAAAAAGGTGAATGTTGGTGTTTGAAATTAGCTCATAACGTGAGAATTAGACATATTCTGAATGATGATGCCGTATGCAATGACAGTTATAGAGGCAATAAAGACAAAACCATACAAGGTGATAATAAGACAGAGGTGTGGAATAATAAAAAAGACATTAAGCTTTTATTCAATTACGCCAAAAGTCGTGCTTTTGCGTATGGATCAGAATATCAATTAGGCAGGATTAATAACTATTTTCAGTTATTTATTTTTTATCGTAATATGATGTTTACCAGTACTATTAGCCTGTGTACCTTGTTGCGTGTAGAAAGCCTCACATGTTGTTGCAGGTTATTGATAATAATATTAATTCCGATACTTATTTGTTTATTTTATATGGTAAGCTACAAATACCGTGCTTACTATTGCCGTATGATATTGGGAGCGGTGTATCGTTATTAAGAATGTCTGAAGAAGAGTAAATCATAACCTTGTGGAATTACTTAGTAGTAGTTAGGCAACTACTTAGTAGTAGTTGGTCAACTACCCAGTAGTAGTTAGTCAATTACTACGTAGTAGTTGATACACTACTACGTAGTAAATTTAAATAGTATTTGAATCAGTTTTAAAGAGACCTCACCAATAATTTCTACTTGATTGCCCTTTGTTTTGTAACACCCTGATAATCAGCAACAAAAAAGTGCTTCCTTGTCGTTCTCTAACGGGGAAGCACTTTCACACAAAAACTAAACTAGACTTAACTAAACTATTCTATTGGGGGAAGTTTCACAACTTCCATATCTGTTCGATGCAAAGGTAAAAAAGATTTTTTAATATGCAATAGGAAAGTTTGATTTATCTTCTAATTTATATGAATTTTCTCTTAATTCATGTAATTTTCTACCTGATTAACGTTGAGAACTAACTTTTTCTACCTAAAATGCCTGAAATGTATGCTTGTTGGCTACAAATTAAGTACATAGCAAATCATATTCTGTGCACGAATCACATAAGTTCTGTGCACAAACCACACAAGTCTGGTACACAACCACACAAGTTCGGTAGGAATAAACCACTAAAAATTGCTTCAAAAGAGTCTTCCGCAATTTTTTAGAGTTGTACGTATTTCGATATCTCACTGTCTGTCAGTAAGATACGGATTTTTACTTCGATATTTCCAACCAACCTTACCTTCGGTCGGAAATATCGCATTCTCAGCCGGTTAAAAATGCAAAGTGACAGCTATGATCTTGCCATATATTAGCCTACAGTATGAATGATACAGGCTAAGCTACAGGCAACCGAATCAAAATTTTTGTTCGCAGCGTATAAGGAATAAGGCAAATGATGTGAATCAGGAGTTAAGGAGTTGATTCGCATTATTCGTATCTGATAGCTTCTATCGGATCCAAGTCTGCCGCTTTCTTTGCCGGATACCAACCAAAGAATACACCGGTAACAGTACAGACCGCAAAGGAAAGGAATACGCTCCAGGCCTGAATATAGATGGGCCAGTGGGCTACGTTCTTCACAATAAATGAAGCTCCGCAACCGATTATTACTCCGATGATGCCTCCCGTGATACTGATAAGGATAGCTTCAATCAGGAACTGTGATAATATATCTATGCCACGTGCACCGACGGACATGCGCAGACCAATCTCACGGGTGCGTTCCGTTACACTGACGTACATGATGTTCATGATACCGATGCCACCGACTATGAGGGAGATACCGGCGATACATGCCAGTAATGTAGTCATCAGGTCGGTAGTAGTGTTGAGCATACTGCTGAGTTCCTGCTGGCTGCGAATAGTGAAATCGTCCTCGTCCGTCGCCTGGAGTTTGTGATTGCGGCGCAGGATGGTAGTGACTTCGTCCGTCGCATAGTCCGTCATATCTTCGCTTAAGGCAGAGGCGAAAATGTTTTGCAGGTAAGTAACGGCAAGCATACGTTTCATTACGGTGGTATAGGGAGCCAATACAATTTCATCCTGGTCGGCGCCCATAGAGTTGTATCCTTTAGGCTTCAGTACGCCTACAACACGCATGGGTACTTGATTGAAGCGAATGATACGTCCTATCGGGTCTTGTCCGTTCGGAAAGAGGTTATCCACAATTGTCTTACCTATTACGCAGGCTTTGGCGGCGCTCCGGATATCGGCTTCAGTAAACATTTCCCCGCTTTCTATGCTTAACTGGCGGATTTCAAGAAATTCAGTACCTACGCCGTTCACGGATGCCGGGTAGTTATTATCTCCTGCAATGAGTTGCCCGGCGGATGATACGCTGGGACTGACGGCTGCGAGGAAGTTTGTTTCGTTACGCAGTGATTCATAATCGGCCAATGTCAGTGTCTGCATGGACGAGGCATTCTGACGTACACCTCCACGCATATTACCACCCGGACGAATCATAATCATATTCGAACCCATCTCTGATATCTGTGCCTGAATGCTTTTTTTCGATCCTTGTCCGATGGCAAGCATAGTGATAACGGAGGCTACACCGATGATGATACCCAACATGGTGAGAAATGCACGCAACTTGTTGTTGGCAAGTGCTCGCAAGGCTATTTTGAAAAGGTTTGTTCCATTCATGGTTTTTAAGTAGTTAGTAGTTAGTAGTAAGTAGGTGGTAGTAAGTAGGTGGTAGTAAGTAGTTAGTAGTTAGTAGTAAGTAGGTGGTAGTTAGTAGTTAGTAGGTGGTAGTAGGTAGGTGGTAAATAAGTGGTGATTGACTACTGAGTATCTACTACTAACTACTTACTACTTGCTACTTACTACTTAACTAATCCCCGCTCTTCGGCAAGGCTGCCAGTGCGGCTGCTGCCGAGAGGACTTTCGGATTTACGGTATCTTCCATCACACGTCCATCGCGCAGGCGTATGTTCCGACTGCTGTATTGGGCTATTTCCGGGTTGTGGGTGACGAAGATGATGGTACGTCCTTCGGCATGCAGTTTCTGGAAAAGCACCAGGATGTCGAATGAAGTGCGCGTATCCAGGTTGCCGGTTGCCTCGTCGGCAAGGATTACTGCCGGATTATTAACCAAAGCGCGGGCTATAGCTACACGTTGCATCTGTCCGCCGGACATCTGGTTGGATTTGTGCTCCATACGATCACCTAATCCTACATCCTGCAAAGCTGTAATAGCACGGCGGCGGCGTTCGGTTGCCGAGACTGAGGCATTATACATCAAAGGCAGTTCAACATTCTCTATCGCGGTGGTTTTTGCCAGCAGGTTGTAACTCTGGAAAACAAAACCGATTTTACGATTGCGTAAGACGGCACGTTGAGACTTGCTCATAGTACGTACAGATATGCCGTCCAGCAGGTATTCGCCGCCGGTAGGAGTATCGAGGCATCCCAGCGTGTTCAACAGAGTTGATTTACCGGAGCCGGATGTACCCATGATGGTGACAAATTCCCCTTCACCTATAGAGAAAGAGATGCCACGCAGAGCATGTACCATCTCATCGCCTACTTGAAAGTCGCGCCGGATATCCTGCAATTCTATAACTGTTTTACTCATATTGTTTTGTTATTTAAGTTTCATAAGTTATTTATATTGTTGATTATCAAAAGTATTTCTATTAGCTTTGCTGACAGATTATTTGATTTCTTTCACTAAGGTACGTTTCCCTCCTCCTGGGAGGAGGAAAATAGAGATACTACTGATTAAGTAGTTGTTCATAATTGGTTCATACTATGAATGATAATATAGCGAACCGGAATCTCAATCCGGTTGCTGCGCAATNNTAGATGCGGATAACGCGGATGACACGGATTTTTAAATGCTGCGCTACGTTAGCCTACCCGGAAAATAAAAAGAGATCCGTGTCATCCGCGTTGTCTGCGTCTAAAAAATGATAGTATAAACTAATTATGAACACTTACTTAACAATATAATCAACAATATAAATAACTTGTGAAACGTCAGTAATTGATAACACCTTCTTACTGACTGTTCTTTTTGTTATTATTGTTGTTATTCCTCGGCCTTCCCGGCATAAAGGGACTTCTTTCATTTCCCCCTTGTTCTTCGCTCAAGGCAGGTTGCTGGTTGCCGGCATTAATTACGGCATCAGCTACAATCTGTGTGCCTTCGTTGATGCCGCCGGTGATTTCAGTCATTATACCGTTTGTAATACCAACACTCACCGGATGGGCTGTGAATGTATTTCCTTCTTTCGTCCATACCTTATGCTCGCCCTTGCTGTCATTGATTACAGCATCTTTGCCTACCAACGGAAGCACGGGCGAGAAACGTAAAGCCTTTGCAGGTACACTCAGCACGCCTTGCTTGTCCAGTGTGTAAATAGTGATGTTTGCCGTCAACCTTGGTTTCAGTTTCAGTTCCGGATTATGGGCGGATATTACAACCTCGTAAGTTACTACCGTGCCGGCGGTAGTGGTGCTGCTCGCGCTACTGATGGAACCCAGGCGTATTTGAGTCACTTTACCTTCAAATACATCGCCCGGATAAGCATCTACCGTGAAGCTTACGCGTTGCTCTTCTTTTACTTCACCTATGTCAGCCTCATCTACATCGGCTACTACCTGCATCTGAGTCAAGTCGGCGGCAATGGTGAAGAGAGTCGGGGTTTCGAAGCCTGATGCTACCGTTTGTCCCTCTTCTACATCACGGCTGATAACAACACCGTCAATGGGCGAAGTGATAGTGGCATAAGAAAGATTGCGCTCTGCTTTGGCAAGAGATGCTTTACTGCTATCGAAGGAACTTTCTGCTTTTTGATAGTTATAAAGACTCTGCTCATAATCGGTGTCGCTGATAAGTTGCTTTTCGTGCAAACCTTTGTTGCGCTCATAGTTCTTCTTCTGATATTCATATTCGGCTTTGGCGCCGTCGTAAGTGGCTTGCTGAGAGGCAAGTTCGCTTTGCAGAGTCACTTTGTCCATTTCGGCGATAAGCTGCCCCTTGGTAACCACAGAGTTATAGTCTACATATATCTTGTTGATGATACCGCTGACTTGCGTACCAACCTCTACCTCGGTTACCGGCTCAATGGTACCTGTGGCTGTTACGGAATTGGAGATATCGGTGTGGCCTACGGTTGTCATGTCAAATGTCACTTTCTGCTTTTGCGATTGTTTGCCTAATGCCCAAATAACTATGCCGGCCACTATGATGGTTCCGACAGTTATCATGATGATTCTCTTCTTATTCATAATTGTTATGTTTATTTTTCTATAATCGTATTCTCTCTCCTTGGTAGAAGTATAGTAACTGTACATTCAGTATCGCTGTGTATTTGGCCTGCAACGTTTCCTGTTGTGCGCTGAGCAGATTGTTCTTTTCGGTTAGCAGTTCTACGGTAGTCTTCATTCCCTGATTGAACTGTTCCTGAATGAGGTCGTAGCTTGCCTGTGTACTGCGCAGTTTCTCCGTTGCGGCGGCATATTGCTGCTGTGCGCTATTGGCATCCAACCATAGATTCTCGATGGTTTTGTACAGAGCCTTCTGCTGGTCTTGAAGTTCCAATTCGCTGATTAGCTTCTGCAAGCGGGCTTTCTCTACTGCGCTCCTGGTCTGCCGGTTGGAGAAAATAGGTATATTCACAGTCAGTCCCAGAGAGTTGTTCCAGTTGTTTTTTATCTGTTCGGAGAAAGAGAAGTTGTTGCTGTTGGTATTCGTCGTACCGATTCCTGCGCTGAGGTTCAGAGTAGGGATGTAACCTGCTTTGGCAATGTTGATATCAAGTTCGGAAGCCTGTACACTCAATTTGCCTGACTCAATTTCCGGTCGGGTAGTAAGAGCGGAACGATATACATCGGTTTTCGTAGGTAATGGTATCAGTACACTTTCGTCGCTTAGAGAAGGCAGATAGATATTTATCTCTCCTTCGCCATCCAGTTCGAGCAGTTGCTTCAGTTGCAGTTTATAATCCTGTAAAGTGGATTGCGCCAGTACCAACTGATATTTGTCTGCACTTACCTGCGCTTCCAATTGTGCGAGGTCACTTTTGGCTATGCTTCCCGCTTCCAGTAATTGCTTTCCCCTGTCACGTTGTGCCCGGCTGACTGTGAGCGTATTCTCATTCACCTTCACGGCTTCCGCGGCATAGAGTATCTGCACGTATATCTGTGCGATGCTTTCTTCGATACTGTTTTCGCTTTGCGTAATGGTGAGTTCGGCAATGCGATTATCCAGTCGTCGCTGTTTGATAGTATTCAGGCGTTTGTTGCCGTTGTAGAGTGTCCAGTTGGCGTCAATGCCATAACTGCCGTTATACGATGTCTTGCTTGTACTGCTGGTAATGTTGTCACCACTGATGATCGTTCCGTTTGTACTATTGGGACGATTCACTACACGTTGGCCTATGCTTGCCGAGAGGCTGGGGAATAGGGCGGCTTTGGCGGTTTTCACATCTACTTCGGCGCTTTCGGCATTGATGCGGTCACGTTTCAGGGTAATGTTGTGTTGCAGGGCATAGTCGAAACAAGTCTGTAAGTCCCATTGGGAAGGAAGAACCGGCTCGACGGATTCCTGTGCCCGCAACATTACGTTGCCGGTACATGAGCTTGCCATACATAGTGTTGTTACTATCAGTTTTTTTACATTTATCATATTTATGTTGTTATTATATATGTTTTATTGACTCTGCAAATATGCGGTGTAAGCCTACCTGCGGTAGGAATAATACAGATTAGTGTATGTAAAACAAATGGGTGATTGAAATGTTTTCAGTGCCGGATTTCTTTTTTTGTGCCGTTCACTAACATTTTCCTCTTTTGTTTGTTATTAATTACATAGATGTATTATCTTTATAGAGGTTCTAATTATATTGTTATGAAAAATACATTTCTGAATATTTGGCAGTTCTATGTCGATGGTTTCCGAAGTATGACACTGGGTCGTACTCTATGGATAATCATTCTGGTGAAACTATTCATTATGTTCCTGATATTACGTGTTTTCTTCTTTCCGAGATTCCTCAACACATCGGCTGTGGGCGAGGATAAGGCGGATTATGTGAGCCGGGAACTCATTCATCGTGCTGTCGGTGATGAACCTCCCGCCGGGAATTGATATGTATTTCTCATAGTGAAAATAGCTCATGCATAGTAAGAATGACTCAAAACTTATAAACTAATAATTTAATTCCTTATGACTGAACACATAGACATTTCGTTGATTGACTGGTCGAGGGCGCAATTTGCACTCACCGCTATCTATCACTGGATTTTTGTACCGCTCACTTTAGGGTTGGCAGTTATTATGGGTATCATGGAAACCATGTACTTTCGTACGGGAAGTGACTTCTGGAAACGTACTGCCAAGTTTTGGATGAAAATCTTCGGTATTAACTTTGCCGTGGGGGTTGCTACAGGATTGATTCTGGAGTTTGAATTCGGAACCAACTGGAGTAACTATTCCTGGTTTGTAGGCGATATCTTCGGAGCGCCGCTTGCTATCGAGGGTATTCTGGCATTCTTTATGGAAGCCACCTTTATTGCGGTCATGTTTTTCGGGTGGGATAAGGTGAGTAAAAGGTTTCACTTGATTGCTACCTGGCTGACCGGATTTGGCGCTACATTCTCTGCCTGGTGGATACTTGTTGCAAATGCCTGGATGCAGCATCCGGTAGGTATGGAATTCAATATTGATGCTGCCCGTAATGAGATGGTGGATTTTGCTGCGGTGGCGTTATCGCCCGTGGCGATAAATAAGTTCTTCCACACGGTACTGTCCGGTTGGGTGCTGGGTGCGGTGTTTGTGGTAGGAGTAAGTTGCTGGTTTCTGTTGAAGAACAGAGATAAGCGGTTTGCGCTGGCAAGTATCAAAATTGCTGCTTGGGTAGGTTTAGTTTCGGCAGCACTCTCTGCGTTGACGGGCGATGGCTCGGGCTATCAGGTTGCACAAACGCAACCAATGAAACTGGCTGCAATGGAAGGATATTATGAAGGACAGCAAGGCGCCGGGCTGGTTGCGGTCGGCATGTTGAACCCGGAAAAGAAGACATATAATGACGGGAAAGAACCTTTCCTGTTCCGGATAGAAATACCGGAAATGCTTTCTTTGCTGGCGGAGCGTGAAATGGGTGCGTTTGTTCCCGGCATTACGGATATTATAGAAGGTGGTTATCAGTTGGAAGACGGTACCACAGCCCTTTCTGCCAAAGAAAAGATAGAACGTGGAAAGGCTGCTGTTGAGGCATTTGGCGCATATCGTGCCGCAAAGGCTGCCGGTAATGATGCGGATGCGGAAATTGCAGCTTCCGTATTGAATGAAAATATGCCTTATTTCGGTTATGGGTACGTCAAAGATGTGAATGACTTGGTTCCTAATGTACCGCTGACATTCTACGCATTCCGGATAATGGTGATGTTGGGTGCATACTTCATCCTTTTCTTTATAGTAGTTCTTATCCTGGCTTACAAGAAAGATTTGTCGAAGATGAAGTGGCTGCATTGGGTGGCATTACTGACTATTCCGTTAGGATACCTTGCCGGACAAGCCGGTTGGGTGGTGGCGGAATGCGGACGTCAGCCGTGGGTAATACAGGATATGTTGCCTGTCAATGCGGCTATCTCCAAACTGGGTGTCGGTTCCGTGCAGACTACCTTCTTCATCTTCCTGATACTGTTCACTGTTATGTTAATAGCCGAAATTGGCATTATGCTAAGGGAAATTCGCAAAGGACCGGAAAAAGAGACAGCCGTGACCAGTGAACTACCATAATGCACCTATATTTAATTTTCAACTATCAACTTTCAATTTTCAATTCCATTATGACATATATATTTCTACAACAATATTGGTGGTTCGTAGTATCATTACTGGGAGCTCTCCTTGTGTTCCTGCTGTTTGTGCAGGGTGGTAATTCTCTTCTTTTCTGCCTGGGCAAGACGGAGGAACATCGTAAAATGATGGTTAATTCTACAGGGCGGAAGTGGGAGTTTACGTTTACTACATTGGTGACCTTTGGCGGTGCGTTTTTTGCGTCATTCCCTTTATTCTATAGTACCAGTTTTGGGGGTGCTTATTGGTTATGGATGATTATTTTGTTCAGCTTTGTGTTGCAAGCCGTCAGTTATGAATTTCAGAGTAAGGCGGGGAATTTGCTGGGCAAGAAGGCATACCGTGTGTTTCTCGTGATTAATGGTGTCGTAGGACCGGTTCTTCTGGGTGGTGCGGTGGCTACTTTCTTTACCGGGTCGGAATTTTATGTGAATAAAGGTAGTATGTCGGATACGGTGATGCCGGTTATCAGTCATTGGGCAAACGGATGGCACGGATTGGATGCATTGGCTAATTTATGGAATGTAGTGTTGGGATTGGCAGTTTTCTTCCTTGCGCGTATTTTGGGTGCTCTCTACTTTATTAATAATATTGAGGATGACGAATTGGCGGCACGTAGCCGTCGGTCATTGATGGGTAACTCTGTATTGTTCTTGCTGTTTTTCTTAGCTTTTGTTATCCGTACACTATTGGCTAACGGGTATGCTGTTAATCCGGAGACAGGAGAGATATTTATGGAACCTTATAAATATCTTACGAACTTCATAGAGATGCCGTTGGTTTTGATACTGTTCCTTGCGGGCGTAGTATTGGTTCTCTTTGGTATAGGTAAGAGCCTGCTAAAGCCGAAGTTCGACAAGGGTATCTGGTTTACGGGAACAGGAACGGTATTGGCGGTACTCGCTTTGTTGCTTATAGCAGGTTACAATAATACCGCCTATTATCCTTCTACGAATGATTTGCAGAGTTCACTGACGTTAGCCAACAGTTGTTCCAGCAAGTTCACTTTACGGGTGATGTTCTACGTTTCTTTCTTTGTTCCGTTTGTCCTTGCCTACATCTTCTATGCCTGGCGCAGTATTGATATACACAAGATTAATGGAGAAGAAATGAAAGGTGGAGGACATACTTATTAGGTACTTCAAAAAATGTTTTTCATCCGCAGATTGCGCAGATAACACAGATTAGATTTTAAATAAATCTGCGTAATCCGCGTAATCCGCGGATGAAAAATAGCGGGCTTAGTAGTTAAAAATGTGTTTTAACAGAAGAGACGATAAATCCATTATCAGGAACTACCGTCTCTTTGCTTTTGAATGAATCTTATTTATAAAGGCTTCTTAGAACAGCGTATCTTTCGTGTTAAACAGTTTGTTGTCTGTCAGTCTCACTACTTTGCCATATTTTTCTAATTTCTTAAGGTCGATGTTCTTCGAATTCCCCATAATACCGATGCAGTATGGCTTTCCTTTGATGTTTTCTTCGTAGAACTTTACGATGTCCTCAAAGGTCAAAGCATCAATCTTCGCCAGATTTTCTTCTGCCGGGTCACCTTGATAACCCATACGTTGGTATGCACGGAGGTATTGTGCTTTGTCGCGGAAATCAGGATGAGAACTTAATGCTTCCTGACGCATATAGCTCTTAATATTCTCTATGCGGTCTGCATTCTCCGGCATGTTGTTAATCAGTTCCATGAAGACATCTACAGCATCGTTAGCCTTATCATTTTGCGTACCGATAGACCCATATAAAAAAGTAGGATTACCGAGTACCGTAGGTTTAACAGCGACTGCGTAGGCAGTGTATGCCATGGAACGTTTTTCACGGATTTCGTCCATAACCAAACCATTGAAACTGCCTGAAAAGTATTGGTTGAAAGCATCACGTACAACGTCATCCTTTTTATCATATTTTTGCATAGGCATGTAAAAGTATATCTGAGCCTGTTCGGCGTCTGAATTAGGCAGGAAGTACACGGTGTTTTCGCTTACCTGCGCCAATGGCCTGTCTTGCGGTGAAGTAGTAGGACGCTCGTTGGCAACCAGCGGCAGATTTTTGCTAAGTATGTCATACGCATTGTCAAAAGGCAATGTTCCGCAATAGAAAATTTCCGCTTCATAATTAGATGCACGATTGATGTCTCCTGTCAATTCGGAAATTTGCAATTCAATGATTTGCTTGTCTGTCAATTCATTAATATAATTCGATTTATTCTGATAGCGTATATATTGGCTAACTGCATCGGCTAATGTAGTTACATTCTCTTTACGTTGTTGGCGTGTTCCCAAGAGGGAACCCTTGATACGGCTTAACTGCTTGTCATCCAGTTTGGGCATTAGAATCTGGCGGGCAAGGAGTTGGCAAGCCTGCGGCAAAGTTTCTTCATATCCTCTCATGGAGACATATAGATAATCCGCATCTGCGAAAACAGTGCAGGTTGCATTCAATTTACTGAGTTCTTCCTTCAACTGTTGCGGTTCGTAAGCTCCCATGATACCGGCATTGTTCATTAGATTGGCGGCAATGCCTAATTTGGGGAACTCCCGTGTTCCGACACCGTATCTCACGAGTATATTGAATACATTGTTTTCCGTATTGGGTGTGTAATACATCTTGGAACGGTCGTTGAGTTGCTTTGTTTTTACGTCGCTAAAATCCATGAACTTTTCATCTACCTGTCCGATAGGCATATTCTTAAACTGGGTAGCATAAAGAGATTGTTTACCAACGGGAGGCTCAATCGTTTTGTATTCAGGTTTCTTTAATTTTTCACCTTTACCAGCTTTGCCTTTTTCGATATATAGTGCCAGATAATCGTTAGTAAGATATTGTTTTGCCACGCGTTTGATGTCTTCATTGTTGATGGCCATAATTTCATCTTTGTAGTTGAGTATCTTACCAAGATCTTCTTCATTTATGAATGCATTCAACAGCATGTTACCTTTGGTTAGGTTGTCTTCCATCATCAGGTCGAAATCACGGCACATATTAGTCTTGATAGCGTCAATGATCCAATCCTCATATTCACCGTTCGCAATTTTTTCGATGGCTTTCAGCGTTTTCCTTTCAGTGGTTCTATTCGATTCATAACGGCGCTGGTTTTCATCATACAATGGAATGACCTGAACTATGTTACGTCCTTGTTCACGGAAAGTGAAGCCGCCGGCATAACTACTGGACAATTCACCGTCAATGACTAATTTGTTCAGTGTACCGGTGTTGCTACTGTTATATAACAATGACATGGCTATGTCCAATGGCTTTTCATCGGGATGTCCTGCCGGTACTCCTTTGTATATCATATATACACTGGGGTAATACCCTATCTTGGCGGTATATTGCGTACGACCTTTTATTTCTAGTTCAGGATATTGCTTACGTTCAGGCACATCCTTCTTCTGCAAACGTCCGAAGGTTGCATTGATGCGTCCGCTGATTTGTTGCGCATTTACATTACCTACGAGGATTAATACCATGTTTTCGGGAACATACCATTGTTCGTAGAATTCTATCAGCTTGCTTATCCGCGGATTTTTCAGATGTTCGGGTAATCCCAGTACAGGACGGGAGTAAGGATGTCCTTCGAATGCCTTGCCAAGCAGGAATCGTTCTTCAGTTCTACTTTGATTATCTTGCGAACGATTATATTCTTCGTACACCGTTTCCAATTCGGGCTGGAAAGTACGGAATACAGGATTGATAAAACGCTGTGAACTGATTTCCAACCATTTGTTTATTTGATATGTAGGGAAAGAGTTATAGTAGACGGTATAGTCGTAAATTGTACCGGCATTCAATCCTTTACCTCCCATACTTTCCATTAAGTTGGAGTATTCGGTAGTTGCACCGAATTGGGCGGCCTCAATGGTGAGTTCATTGATTTCTTTTCCAATAGCCTCTTTTTTTACGGGATCGGCTTCTTCGGCCATTTCATCGTATTTTGCGATGATTTTGTTGTAGATAGGTTCTTCCGCAGCCCAGTCAAGCGCACCTATTTTATCTGTACCTTTGAACATAAGGTGTTCCAAGTAGTGAGCCAAACCGGTGTATTGCTCCGGTTCGTTGATAGAACCTGCGCGAACACCTACGGCGCCATATACATCTGATTTCGTATTATCTTCCCATATATATACGGAAAGACCATTCTTCAGTTTGAAAGCTTTCAGTCCTTGACCAAATGACGGTATGGAAATGGCTACGACAACTGAAAAGATAAAAAAATGAATAATTCGTTTCATAAAATAGAGTTGTTTTAAATAAAGTGTTTTTTAATATATGGGCAAAACTATAAAAAAAACACAGAATCATTACGAAGATTCCGGAAAAAGCTATCTTTTTAATCCAAAAACACCCGAATACTCTCATATTAGGGGGTGAAAACTGACAATTGACAGTTTTTGCCCTAAATAAAAACGAAGCTCGCCCTATTGAGGATTGGGAAGTTCCTTATACTTGCATCAGGAAATTAAAAAAAATAATTAATCATTTTAAAAATACGCAATATGAATGCTTACAGTTTTAAGAAAGATTTAGTTGGTATGCAAGAAGAACTGCTTCGCTTTACATCTAAGTTGATTGGCAATAAGCAGGAAGCAAATGATTTGCTGCAGGAAACCACATTCAAGGCATTGGATAATGAAGAAAAATACACGCCTGATGCGAGTCTCAAAGGGTGGTTTTACGCCATTATGAGTAACCTGTTTATTAATAGTTATCGCAAAATTGCCGGTGACTCAACTGTTGTAGCCCCCAAGGGTGACCTCTATCATCTGGATGTTGTTGTGTAAAAGCATATCAACCCGCTCTCCGGGATTTTTCCCAGGTACCGTCATTCTTCTTTCTTCGTTTACAAAAATAGAAGAATCCTTTTATCACACAGATATTCATAAAGAAGAAATAAAAAGGAATGAATAGTATCTTGCTCTTGATGCGTTCCATGTAGCAGAACCAACCCAAAAGTCCCATTACATACAATAGGAATAGCAGGGTGTAGATAATGAGATAGGGTACCGCATTTGCGGCAGTAAGAGAAAGCGCTATACTAAGCGGAAATAATAAAAAGAATAGCACAGGAGTGATGGTCCATCTCAACACACGGTGTGATACGTATTGAAAATTAAGCCATCCGTAACGAAAGGGATTCAGCAGAGAACGCAATCTCCAGATAGACTGCAAACCGCCGGCGGCAATGCGCACTTTACGCTTTGCTTCTTCTTTTAAGTTTGCCGAACCGAACTCGACAGCATACGCTTCTGCACAGTATGCGATGGTGTATCCCAGCATGGCTATGCGCATGGACTGTATAAAATCGTCGAGCAAAGTATCTGTTCTCATTTCTTCGAACAGTCTCAGGCGTACGGCGAATAATTCTCCGGCGGCGCCAACGGTTGAACGTAGCCGCGCGTCAAGGGCTTTCAATGTTGATTCGTATTTCCAGTAAAGACTCTCTCCATCGGCTGTCGCATTGTTTCTTCCGAATCTATAGAGACGTTTTTCGCCTGCTACGCAACCCACTTTGGCATCAGCGAAAGCATATATAATTTTGCGTACAGATTCTTTGCTCAGATGGGCGTTGGCATCGGTAAACACTATGTAGGGCGTTTTCACGAATTTCATGCCCCGGTTGATTGCCGCGGTTTTTCCCTGACGCTCGGGTTGGTAGAGTACAGTGGCTTGCGGCCAATCCGACAGGAACCTGTTGGTATTGTCGTTGCTTCCGTCTGTAACCCAAAGTATATGTAATTTCTCTATCGGATAATCCAGTGCAAGGCAATTCTCCATCTTACCGTCTACAGAATCTTCTTCATTGTAAGCGGTAATAAACAGAGTCACTTCAGGTAATGTCTTATCGGTTGGTATAGGATAGTTAACAGGTTTTTCGAAGCGCTCCTTTATTTTAACGAGGATATATAATACGATTCCATATCCGATATAAGTATAAAATACAATAAACACGCTTGCCCAAAATACTATTTCAAGAGTTGTCATTAAACTAAATTATTTGTTTTAATTAAGAAAAAATAAAATATCGTCCAAATATATGAATATTATTTTCTCAATACAAAAAAAGGAGAAACTAATTTTTCGTATAGCGTGATGTCGTGCAAATGTTTTTTGGCTACTTGAATATTATCCGTAAGGCTTTTCGGTTGAAACCATATAAGGGTGGAAATGAGTTGTAAAATGTATTTGTTTTATGCCTGTTAACTATCCGGTGCATCCCAAAACCATATCAGAGCCATGTCTGCTCCGCATCACCTCCGCTTCTATAGCGAAGGACTTGGAAAGGAGCAGGTAAGGAGCAGGTAAGGAGCAGGTATGGGGCGGATGATAGCCGAATCCGCCGGCGGAATTAGCTCATTTTGCACCGTCGGGAGGCTTGTTAACATATACTTTTTTACCTGCATAAATCATGTATTGTTATAATTTATCATTGTATTATTCGCCAACGGGAGGAATTACGGATAAATTTCCGTAATTCCTTTCTTTTTTGTCTTTAATTCACGTTCTTTTTTGCTAATTTTGCGGCAAATTAAGAGCCTGTTTAAATTTTGCTCAGCGTTGTTTTGAGAGTTATTTTTGAGAATGTTTTCCTGTTTTTGTGAGGAGCATAGCGAGCTATGTGACAAGTGAAAAGAGGAAAACAGACCGGAAATAANNAGCTGAATAAAAAACTTTTTGAGGAAAATTTAAAGAGAATCTAATAAAACCATTATTTTATATAAGCGCATGGCAAATGTAATAAAGTTACGTAAGGGCCTTGACATCAACCTGAAGGGCAAAGCTGTTCAGGAGTTAAAGTCTGTAGAAGAGTCGGGATTCTATGCATTGGTTCCCGATGATTTTACAGGCATCACTCCGAAAGTGGTGGTCAAAGAACAGGAATATGTGATGGCCGGAGGACCCTTGTTCATCGACAAGAATCATCCTGAATTGAAATTTGTGTCGCCCGTCAGTGGCGTAGTGACAAGCGTGGAGCGTGGTGCCCGTCGCAAGGTGCTGAACATTGTCGTAGAAGCGGCAAAGGAGCAAGATTATGAAGAGTTCGGCAAGAAAGACGTGAAAACGATGGACGGCGAGGCAGTGAAAACTGCACTGCTGGAAGCCGGAATGTTCGCGTTCATCCGTCAACGTCCTTACGACGTGATTGCCGACCCGACAGTGGCTCCGAAAGCAATCTTCGTTTCCGCTTTCGACAGCAACCCGCTGGCTCCTGATTTCGAGTTTGCCCTGAAAGGAGAAGAAGTGAACTTCCAGACAGGATTGGATGCTCTTGCCAGGATGGCAAACACTTATCTGAGTATAAGCGTGAAACAAAAGGCGGCGGCATTGACACAGGCTAAGAATGTGACGGTTACCGCATTTGACGGACCTAATCCGGCGGGTAATGTAGGCGTACAGATTAACTGTATTTCTCCCATTGCGAAAGGAGAAACTGCGTGGACTATCGGCGCGGAAGCTGTAATCTTCATCGGACGCCTGTTTAATACCGGTCGCGTAGACATGACACGCACCGTAGCCCTCACAGGTTCCGAAGTGTTGAAACCCGCTTACTGCAAACTGAAAGTCGGCGCATTGCTGACAAACGTATTCAGCGGAAACGTAACTACCGGTAAGGAATTGCGCTACATCAGCGGCAATGTGCTTACAGGCAAGAAGGTGAGTCCGAATGGTTTTCTTGGAGCTTTCGACAGCCAGTTGACGGTTATCCCCGAAGGCAATGAAATCCACGAAATGTTAGGTTGGATTATGCCGCGTTTCAACCAGTTTAGTGTAAACCGCTCCTATCTCAGTTGGCTGATGGGTAAGAAAGAGTACGTGATCGATGCCCGCGTCAAAGGCGGCGAACGACACATGATTATGTCCAATGAATACGACAAAGTATTCCCGATGGATATTTTCCCCGAATATCTGCTGAAAGCAATCATCGCGGGCGATATCGACAAAATGGAAGCTTTGGGCATTTACGAAGTGGCTCCCGAGGATTTTGCCTTGTGCGAATTTGTATGTTCCTCAAAAGTTGAGGTTCAGCGCATTGTTCGCGCGGGGCTTGACATGCTTCGTGCTGAAATGGCATAATCACACTATTTAGTAATTTGTAATTTATAATTATATTAATGAAAGCGTTAAGAAATTATCTCGACAAGATAAAGCCGAACTTTGAGGAGGGCGGCAAATTCCACGCATTCCAGTCAGTGTTCGACGGATTCGAAACATTCCTGTTCGTTCCCAACACGACTTCGAAATCGGGAACGCATATTCACGACGCTATCGACAGCAAGCGCATTATGTCGATGGTGGTCATTGCGTTGGTGCCGGCGTTGCTGTTCGGTATGTATAACGTAGGTTACCAGCATTTCCTTGCTACCGGCGCTACCGGTAGCTTTATCGAACTGTTTGCCTACGGTTTTCTGGCTGTATTGCCTAAAATAGTTGTATCTTATGTAGTAGGTTTGGGTATTGAGTTCGTTGTGGCTCAATGGAAGAAAGAAGAAATCCAGGAAGGTTTCCTCGTTTCCGGTATCCTGATTCCTATGATTGTGCCGGTGGACTGTCCGTTGTGGATTCTGGCGGTAGCAACAGCTTTCTCCGTGATTTTTGCTAAGGAAGTGTTCGGCGGTACGGGTATGAACGTGTTCAACGTTGCCCTGATTACGCGTGCATTCCTTTTCTTTGCATATCCTACGAAGATGTCCGGCGATGCCGTTTGGGTATCGGGCGATTCCATCTTCGGCATGGGGCAGGCTGTTGACGGACTGACTGTAGCTACTCCACTGGGACAGGCTGCAACTTCCGGTGCCGTTCCACCTTTCTCTTGGGATATGGTGACGGGTTTGATACCGGGTTCCATCGGTGAAACGAGCGTAATCGCCATTGCCCTCGGCGCTATCCTGTTGCTGGCAACGGGTATCGCAAGCTGGAAGACGATGTTCTCCGTATTCGTAGGTGGTGCATTTATGGCTTGGGTGTTCAACACTGTTGGCCCTGACACCTCAATGGCTCAGATGCCTTGGTACGAACACCTTGTGCTGGGCGGTTTCTGTTTTGGAGCTGTGTTTATGGCTACCGATCCCGTGACTTCGGCACGCACCGAGACGGGTAAGTATATCTTCGGCTTCCTGATTGGTGTCATGGCAATCGTGATTCGTGTACTGAATCCCGGTTATCCCGAAGGTATGATGCTTGCCATCCTGCTGATGAATATCTTCGCTCCGCTGATTGACTACTGTGTAGTGCAGGGTAATATCAGCCGCCGCGAGAAACGTGCAATCAAGTCTAACAAATAAAAATACCCGAAGAAAATGAATACCAATAGTAATAGTTATACTATGATTTATGCTTCGGTAATGGTTGTTATCGTTGCATTCATGCTGGCATTCGTTAGTTCCTCGCTGAGAAGCATTCAGGATAAGAA
Organism: Bacteroides sp. UBA939; assembly: GCF_002293435.1. Taxonomy (GTDB): domain Bacteria; phylum Bacteroidota; class Bacteroidia; order Bacteroidales; family Bacteroidaceae; genus Bacteroides. The sequence goes on from NZ_DBDF01000176.1 coordinate 28,005, forward strand.
CGTGGAACTGGATACGAAGAAGCAAATCCTTGCTGCATTGAACATCAAGAATGTGGCGGATGCCGAGGCTGAATATAATAAATATGTAAAGGGAGACATGCTGATGAACGCAGACGGTACGTTGACCGAAAACACGGGCGCATTTGCCACCGGCTACGAGAAAGAAGCTAAAGAATACGGGCGTTTGCACATATTCGTTGCCGAAGTGAACGGAGAAACGAAATATGTATTCCCGGTTTACGGTGCCGGCCTTTGGGGCGCTATCTGGGGGTATGTTGCACTGAACAGTGACAAGGATACTGTTTATGGTGTCTACTTCTCTCATGCCAGTGAGACTCCGGGTCTGGGTGCCGAAATAGCAGGTCAGCAATTCCAGGGCGAATTCCTTGGCAAGAAGACATTGGAGAATGGTGAAGTTGCCTTGGGTGTGGTGAAGAACGGTAAGGTAGAGAAGCCTGATTTTCAGGTGGACGGTATCTCCGGCGGTACAATTACTTCTGTAGGAGTAGATGCCATGCTGAAAGCCTGTCTGAGTAGTTACAAGAGTTTTTTAACCAATAATGCTGAGGAATAAGGATATGGGACAGTTATTTTCAAAGAAAAACAGAGAAGTATTCTCAACTCCGCTGGGCATGAACAACCCCGTTACCGTACAGGTACTGGGTATTTGCTCCGCACTGGCTGTAACTGCCAAACTGGAACCTGCCATCGTAATGGGTCTATCGGTAACAGTGATTACGGCTTTCGCCAATGTGGTAATCTCATTACTGCGCAAAACTATTCCCAACCGTATTCGTATCATCGTTCAGTTGGTGGTGGTAGCCGCTTTGGTTACAGTGGTGAGCGAAATCCTGAAAGCGTTTGCTTACGATGTAAGCGTGCAGCTTTCCGTCTACGTAGGTTTGATTATTACAAACTGTATCCTGATGGGACGCCTGGAAGCATTTGCCATGCAGAGCGGACCGTGGGAGTCTTTCCTCGATGGTGTAGGCAACGGTTTGGGATATGCCAAGATTTTGATTATCGTAGCTTTCTTCCGCGAGTTGCTGGGTTCCGGTACGTTGCTCGGTTTCAACATCCTGAATCACGAATGGCTGACGGACCTGGGTTATGTGAACAACGGCTTGATGCTGATGCCGCCGATGGCTTTGATTATCTGCGCTTGCATCATTTGGTATCAACGTGCACGTCATAAAGAGTTGCAGGAAAAGTAAGTTCAATTATGAATTATAAATTCTGAATTTTGAATGAAGAGTGAAAATGTAGTTTATGATAAAGCATTAGCTTTTTCCATAAGAGTGGTAAAGTTGTATAAATATCTGTCCGAAGAAAAGTCCGAGTATGTTATGAGTAAGCAGCTCTTGCGTAGTGGGACTTCTATAGGAGCAAATATCAGCGAATCCATATCAGCGGAATCAACTTCTGATTTTATTCATAAAATGGCAATTTCGCAGAAAGAGGCTGAAGAGACGTTGTATTGGTTAATATTGTTGTTTAAGACAGATTATCTATCTGAAATGCAATACAATTCAATGTACGAAGATTGTAGGGAAATAAAAAAGCTGCTGGCTTCTATTGCCCTCACTATCAAGAAGCATCCGAAAATTCATAATTCATAATTTATAATTCAAAATTCAAATAATTATGGAACATTTTATTAGTTTATTCGTCCGCTCCATCTTTGTGGACAACATGATATTCGCATTCTTCCTGGGTATGTGCTCTTACCTGGCTGTATCCAAGAATGTGAAGACTGCCGTTGGACTGGGAATTGCCGTGACTTTCGTATTGCTGGTTACGCTTCCGGTCAACTATTTATTGCAGACAAAGGTGCTGGCTGCCAACGCTATCATTGAAGGCGTGGATCTCAGTTTCCTTAGTTTTATTCTTTTCATTGCCGTAATTGCCGGTATCGTGCAGTTGGTGGAGATGGTGGTAGAGCGTTTCAGCCCATCGCTATATGCTTCACTGGGTATCTTCCTGCCGCTGATTGCCGTGAACTGTGCCATCATGGGTGCTTCGCTGTTCATGCAGCAACGCATCAATGTAGGCGAAAGCGACCCGAAATACATCGGTGACGTATGGGATTCCATCTCTTACGCGTTGGGTTCCGGTATTGGTTGGTTGTTGGCTATCGTAGGTCTGGCAGCTATCCGCGAGAAGATGGCTTACTCTGACGTTCCCGCTCCGCTGAAAGGCTTGGGCATCACGTTCATTACAGTAGGTCTGATGGCAATGGCATTCATGTGTTTCTCTGGTTTGAACATCTAAAAAGAAAGGAATAAAACAATGGATATGAATTTAATATTAGCAAGTATTGGAGTATTCCTGGTGGTTATTCTGCTGCTTGTCGTTATCCTGTTGGTTGCCAAGAACTTCCTGGTGCCCTCGGGTAATGTAAAACTGACTATTAATGGTGACAATGTACTGGACGTAGCTTCCGGTTCTACGTTGCTGAATACGTTGTCCGTGAATGGCGTATTCCTTTCTTCCGCTTGTGGTGGTAAAGGCTCTTGCGGACAATGCAAGTGCCAGGTGATGGATGGTGGCGGCGAAATTCTGCCGTCAGAGGTTCCTCACTTCAGCCGCAAACAAGTGCAGGATCATTGGCGCTTGGGTTGCCAGGTGAAGGTGAAGGGCGACATGGCTATCAAGATAGACGAGTCGGTGCTCGGTGTAAGAGAGTGGGAGTGCGAGGTCATCTCCAACAAGAACGTGGCTACGTTCATCAAAGAGTTTATCGTTGCGCTGCCTGCGGGCGAACACATGGACTTTATTCCGGGTTCTTATGCACAGATCAAGATTCCTAAGTTCAATATGGACTATAACAAGGACATTGATAAGAGTCTGATTGGCGACGAGTACTTGCCGGCATGGGAGAATTTCGGCTTGTTCACCTTGAAGTGCAGCAATAATGAAGAAACGATTCGTGCTTACTCTATGGCCAATTATCCGGCAGAGGGCGACCGCATTATGCTGACGGTACGTATCGCTACTCCTCCGTTCAAGCCAAAAGAACAAGGTCCGGGCTTTATGGATGTGATGCCGGGTATCGCTTCTTCTTATATCTTTACGCTGAAACCGGGTGATAAGGTAATGATGAGTGGCCCTTATGGAGACTTCCACCCGATATTCGACTCGAAGAGGGAAATGATGTGGGTTGGCGGTGGTGCAGGTATGGCTCCGTTGCGTGCACAAATCATGCACTTGACGAAGACGTTGCATACTACAGACCGCAAGATGTCTTATTTCTACGGTGCACGTGCATTGAACGAGGTGTTCTATCTGGAAGACTTCCTGCAAATAGAGAAGGACTTCCCAAATTTCACCTTCCACCTTGCACTGGATCGCCCGGATCCTGTAGCAGATGCAGCCGGCGTGAAGTACACGGCAGGTTTCGTTCATCAGGTAATTTACAACACGTATCTGAAAGACCACGAGGCTCCCGAAGATATAGAATACTACATGTGTGGACCTGGCCCAATGTCGAAAGCTGTTGAGAATATGCTTGATGATCTCGGTGTTCCGGCTCAGAATCTGATGTTCGATAACTTTGGCGGGTAACGGCTGAATAGTTAGTATTGGAGATAAAGAGATTCCGGCAATGACAGTAGTATTGCCGGAATTTTTTTATTTCTGTAGTCTGTTGGTAACTTTCTTCAGGCTTCTTTTGCTCTTTTGGGAGGAATAGTCTACATTTGCAAGTAGTCTTGGTTTATGAATGGAATATAGAATGATATGGAAGAAGTGAAAAGAATACCTTACGGTGTATCCGACTTCATAGCTGTAGTGGAGCAAAATCAGTATTATGTTGATAAAACCATGTATCTTCCCTTGTTGGAGGAGCAGCCGAGTAATTTGTTTCTTATCCGTCCGCGTCGCTTTGGCAAGAGCCTTTTTCTGAATATGCTCCGGGCTTATTATGATAGTTCGCAGAAGGAAAAATTCCAAAAGCGTTTCGGTAATCTCTGGATTGGAAAGAATCCTACTCCGTTGCAAGGCAAGTATCAGGTACTTTTTCTCGACTTTTCCAAGGCAGGTGCCGGAATGGAAAACCTGGAAGCAAACTTCAATCTATACTGTTGCCGCCAGCTGGATGGATTTATGGCGACCTATGAAGATGCTTATCCCAAACGTATTGTTGAAGACTTCTATGCTTCCGCTTCTGCTGCCGATAAGTTGAATATGATTGAGATAGAAGCCGGTCGGGAGGGCTATCCGCTTTATCTGATAATTGATGAGTACGATAACTTCACTAATGTGGTACTCAATGAGCGGGGAAATGATGTGTATCATGCCATCACCCATACCAGTGGTTTTTACCGTGAAATCTTCAAGAAGTTCAAAGGTATGTTTGAACGTATTTTTATGATGGGAATCAGTCCTGTTACTTTGGACGACCTGACCAGCGGTTTCAATATTGGTTGGAATATCAGTACCAATTACCGGTTCAATATGATGTTGGGGTTTAGTGAAAATGATGTTCGCGAGATGCTTCAATATTATAAGGATGCCGGACAACTGAAAGGGGATATTGATACAATGATTATGGATATGAAGCCATGGTATGATAATTATTGTTTTGCCGAAGAAAGTCTGGAGCGTGACCCGAAGATGTTTAATTGTGATATGGTATTTTACTATTTGCGGAACTATATTAACTTAGGGAAACCACCCAAGGAAATGATTGCCCCCAATACTCGTACAGATTACAACAAGATGAAGAAACTTATCCGGTTGGACCATCTGGACGGTGACCGTAAAAGCGTACTTCGGAAAATTGCCGAAGAGGGGTATGTTGTCACTAATTTGGTTACAAGCTTTTCTGCTGACAGGATTACAGAACCGGAAATGTTTCCCAGCCTGTTGTTTTACTATGGTATGCTGACTATTACCGCCACTCGGGGAGAACGCTTGGTATTGAGTATTCCCAATAATAACGTGCGCAAGCAATACTTTGAGTATCTTTTGGAAGACTATCAGTTGGAAAATAAAGAATATATCAATTTGAATAATCTGAGAGATTTATTCTACGACATGTCTTATGAGGGAAAATGGCGCGAAGCTCTCGAATTCATTGCTCATGCCTACAAAGACAACTCTTCTGTGCGCAGTATGATTGAAGGTGAGCGTAACATTCAAGGGTTCTTCACTGCTTATCTGAGTGTGAATGCATATTATCTCATTGCCCCTGAAGTGGAACTGAATCATGGTTTCTGTGACATGTTTCTGATGCCCGATTTACAGCGTTATAACAATGTAGCGCATAGTTACATTTTGGAATTGAAGTATCTGCCTATCAAAGAAAATGATGAGAAGGCCGGAAATCAGTGGCAGGAAGCTGTAGAGCAAATACACCGTTATGCTGAGGCATCCCGGGTACGGCAACTCGTACAAGGTACACAGCTTCACTGTATTGTAATGCAGTTCTGTGGTTGGGAATTGAAACGAATGGAGGAAGTGTAATGGAACTTCAAGATATACTCAACAACCTGCAAATAGCACAACTTACCCCGATGCAAGAGGCAACCCGGGAAGCTTATCGTGAGAACAAGGATTTGGTATTGCTTTCGCCTACGGGTTCGGGTAAGACGTTGGCTTTTCTGCTTCCCTTGGTACAGGCGTTGAAGGCGGATGTGCAAGGTGTGCAGGCAGTTGTTCTGGTACCTTCTCGCGAGTTGGCATTGCAGATCGAAACTGTCTTCAAATCTATGGGAACTCCATTCAAGGCAATGAGTTGCTACGGCGGTCGCCCTGCTATGGAGGAGCACCGGACGATGAAAGGTATCAATCCATCAGTCATCATCGGTACGCCGGGACGAATGAACGACCATTTGCGAAAAGAGAACATCAATGCGAACACCGTAACCACATTGGTGATAGATGAGTTTGACAAATGCCTCGAGTTCGGGTTTCATGATGAAATGGCGGAAGTGATTGGTCAGTTGCCTTCCTTGAAGAAGCGCGTGCTGCTTTCTGCTACCGATGCCGAAGAGATTCCCCAATTTACCGGATTAAGAGATGCTGATAACTCTCAGGTTTCTGCTCTCAACCCTCAGGTTTCTGTTCTTAATCCTCAACTTTCAACTCTCAACCCTCAACTTATTAAGCTCGATTTCCTTGACCCGGAAGCTCTTGCTCCACGCCTGAGACTTCATCAGGTCGTTTCTCCTGAGAAAGATAAGCTGGAAACCTTGTACAACCTGCTTTGCATGCTCGGGCATCATTCCACCCTCGTGTTCTGCAACTATCGCGAAAGCGTAGAACGCGTAACCGGATATCTGCAAGCAAAGAAGTTCCCCTGCGACATGTTTCACGGCGGTATGGAACAGCCCGACCGCGAACGCGCACTCTATAAATTCCGCAACGGCAGTTGTGCTGTACTGATTTCTACTGACCTTGCTGCCCGCGGTTTGGATATTCCTGGCATTGAAAACGTGGTGCACTACCATCTTCCGGTGAACGAAGAAGCCTACACGCACCGCAACGGACGTACAGCACGTTGGGAAGCAGATGGAAATTCCTATCTCATTCTGCACGCCGAAGAGCGCATTCCCGAATATATCCCCGGAGACATAGAAACTTTTGAGTTTCCTGAGGTGCTTCCGAAACCTGCCAAACCCCGTTGGGCTACCTTATATATAGGTAAAGGAAAAAAGGACAAGCTGAACAAAATAGATATCGTCGGTTTCCTATATAAGAAAGGTGGAATGACACGTGAAGATGTAGGGCAAGTGGATGTGAAGGAGCACTATGCCTTTGTAGCCGTTCGCCGCAGCAAGATGAAACAGTTGCTTACGTTGATACGTGGTGAGAAGATTAAGGGTATGAAGACGATATTTGAGGAAGCAAAATAGACTCTTCTTTGCTTTTAGATTCCCCGCAGAATAGTGCCATTGATAGGTGTGAATAACAAAATGGTGAATATATCATGTATAAACCATAAAAAAGTAAGCAAAATATGGTATCATAGTCGAATTTAACAGTGAAAGATTTGATATAGAGAAAGATTTCTGTAATTTCGCATGTCGAAAGACAATAATAAACGAATTGTATAACCAAAACAAACTTGAAATGAAAAAGCATAATTTCAATGCAGGACCTTCTATTCTTCCACGTGAGGTGATTGAGGATACAGCTAAAGCTATTCTTGATTATAATGGCTCAGGCCTTTCTCTGATGGAAATCAGCCACCGTGCTAAGGACTTCCAACCCGTAATGGACGAAGCCGTGGCGTTATTCAAAGAATTGCTCAATATACCCGAAGGTTATTCGGTAGTCTTCTTGGGTGGTGGCGCCAGTCTGGAGTTCTGCATGATACCCTTCAACTTCCTCGAAAAGAAAGCTGCTTACTTGAACACAGGTGTATGGGCAAAGAAAGCCATGAAAGAAGCTAAAGCTTTCGGTGAAGTAATTGAAGTAGCTTCTTCCGCCGAGTCTACTTATTCTTATATCCCTAAGGATTATACAGTGCCTGCGGATGCTGATTATTTCCATATCACGACAAACAACACAATTTACGGAACTGAACTCAAGGAAGATTTGGATGCGAATGTTCCGGTGATTGCCGATATGTCTTCTGATATTTTCTCCCGTCCTGTTGACGTGTCCAAATACATCTGTATCTATGGTGGTGCACAGAAGAACTTGGCTCCTGCAGGTGTTACATTCATTATAGTGAAGAATGATGCGTTGGGCAAAGTATCCCGTTATATCCCTACGATGCTGAACTATCAGACGCACATTGATAACGGTTCTATGTTCAATACTCCTCCGGTNNCCTATTTATGCTGCATTGCAGACTTTGCGCTGGATCAAGGCACAGGGTGGCGTGAAAGAAATGGAACGCCGCGCTATTGAAAAAGCAGATATGCTGTATGGTGAGATCGACCGAAACAAATTGTTCGTAGGTACTGCTGCCAAGGAAGACCGTTCACGCATGAATATCTGTTTCGTGATGGCCCCCGAATACAAAGACCTGGAAGCTGACTTCATGAAGTTCGCTACGGAAAGAGGTATGGTAGGTCTTAAGGGACACCGTTCGGTTGGTGGTTTCCGCGCATCTTGCTACAATGCACTGCCGAAAGAAAGCGTACAGGCTTTGATTGACTGTATGCAGGAATTTGAGAAACTTCATTAATAAATATTCATTCACCACAGATTACGAAGATTTGCACAGATTGTTTTATATTAAGATCTGTGATAGTCAGTGTAATCTGTGGTGAGTCTTTTTAATATCATAGAATTTATGAAAGTATTGGTTGCAACAGACAAACCGTTTGCTAAAGTTGCTGTAGACGGTATTCGCAAAGAAATTGAAGCAGCAGGTTATGAACTTGCCTTGTTGGAGAAATACACAGAGAAAACCCAGTTGCTGGATGCTGTGAAAGATGCCGACGCCATCATTATCCGTAGCGACATCATAGATACCGAAGTATTGGATGCTGCTAAAGAACTGAAAATTGTGGTACGTGCAGGTGCAGGTTACGATAATGTGGATCTGGAAGCTGCCACCGCACACAATGTGTGTGTGATGAATACTCCGGGACAGAACTCAAATGCTGTAGCCGAACTTGCTTTCGGTATGATGGTAATGGCTGCCCGCAATATGTATAACGGTACTTCCGGTACGGAACTGAAAGACAAGAAGTTGGGTATCCATGCTTATGGTAACGTAGGCCGTAATGTTGCCCGTATCGCTAAAGGTTTCGGCATGGAAATCTTTGCTTTCGATGCTTTCTGCCCGAAAGAAGTGATTGAGAAAGACGGCGTAAAGGCTGTTGACTCTGTAGATGAGCTGTACGCTACTTGCGATGTAGTTTCATTGCACATTCCGGCTACTGCCGAAACAAAGAACTCCATCAACTATGCTTTGGTGAATAAGATGCCGAAGGGTGGCGTATTGGTGAATACAGCCCGTAAGGAGGTTATCAACGAAACTGAATTGATTCAGTTGATGGAAGAACGTGCTGACCTGAAGTACATGACCGACATCATGCCTGCTGCCAATGAAACATTTGCCGCCAAGTTCGTAGGACGTTATTTCTCTACACCTAAGAAGATGGGCGCACAGACTGCCGAGGCTAATATCAATGCCGGCATTGCTGCAGCTCAGCAGATTGTAGGTTTCCTGAAAGACGGCTGTGAGAAGTTCCGTGTCAACAAGAAATAATCTTAATCAAATCGTAAATATGGCAACTGTTAAACCCTTTAAAGGGATTCGCCCTCCACAAGATTTGGTGGAGCAAGTAGCTTCCCGTCCGTATGATGTACTGAACTCGGAAGAAGCGCGTGCCGAGGCGAAGGGAAACGAGAAATCCCTGTATCACATCATCAAGCCCGAAATAGACTTTCCCGTAGGTACCGATGAACACGATGAATGTGTCTATCAGAAAGCTGCCGAGAACTTCCGGATGTTTCAGGATAAAGGCTGGCTGGTGCAGGATGATAAAGAAAACTATTACGTATATGCGCAGACCATGAACGGGAAGACGCAGTACGGTCTGGTAGTTGGCGCTTATGTTCCCGATTATATGAATGGCGTCATCAAAAAGCATGAACTGACCCGCCGCGATAAGGAAGAAGACCGTATGAAGCATGTCCGCGTGAACAATGCCAATATCGAACCGGTATTCTTTGCTTATCCTGATAATGCTGCGCTGGATGCTGTAGTTGCCCGCTATACGGCACAGAAACCCGTTTATGATTTTATCGCTCCGGGCGATGGCTTCGGACATACTTTCTGGATCATTGATAAGCAGGAAGATATAGACGCCATTACGAAAGAGTTTGCCGGAATGCCTGCCCTTTACATAGCCGACGGACACCATCGCAGTGCTGCTGCGGCGCTTGTGGGTGCCGAGAAAGCCAAACAGAATCCGGCTCATACGGGAAATGAAGAATATAATTACTTCATGGCCGTTTGCTTCCCCGCCAACCAATTGACGATTATTGATTATAACCGCGTTGTTAAAGACCTGAATGGTTTGACACCGGAACAGTTCCTGGCTGCCGTCGGTAAGAACTTCACGGTTGAAGAAAAAGGTGCGGATATTTACAAACCTGCCGCTTTGCATAACTTCTCCTTGTATCTGGACGGCAAATGGTATAGCCTGATTGCCAAGCCGGGTACCTATAATGACAATGACCCGATTGGCGTACTGGATGTTACCATTTCTTCAAACCTTATCCTGGATGAAATACTCGGTATCAAAGACCTGCGTTCTGATAAGCGCATTGATTTCGTTGGCGGTATCCGTGGTTTGGGTGAGTTGAAGAAACGTGTGGATAGTGGTGAGATGAAAGTTGCTTTGGCACTTTATCCGGTCAGCATGAAGCAGTTGATGGACATTGCAGATACAGGCAATATCATGCCGCCTAAGACTACATGGTTCGAACCGAAATTACGTTCGGGGCTGGTTATCCATAAGTTGGATTGAAATAGAATCACCTGAAACTTGTAGTTTTTTACCTTCTGTTTATCAGTTGATTAACTACTTAGTAGTAGTTGAGTGGTTACTACGTAGTAGTTAACCAACTACTACCAGGTAGTTTATGCACTGCTAAGCAAGTTCAATTTTATTATCTTCTCGGCTTATATACACCTTCTCGTTTCTTTTAAGAATGATGCTTGAAATACCGTCTTCTCATCCAGCGGTCGAACAGGACGAATAGCGGAGTTACTGTAAATATAAGTATGCAGAATGCGGGAATTTGAATATTGTCAGTCTTCGAGGGAGTCGCAGGCGTGAATGCCTCCCTGATAGTGTCACCGAAATAAATAGTTAATCCGGCAATGCAGCAACCTATCAGGAATACCGAAGCTGTTATCGTGGCAAATAATGCTCTTCGTTCCGATACCTTTTCGCGTAAACGTATGGCTTCTTCAACCTTCCTCATGGTGCGGTAGGTGAAGTTAGAAGGTAAACGAAATTCGTTTTCCCTTTTTACGGCTCTTTTGAGTCCATTATCTTTTTGTTCTTCGTTCATACTTCCTCTTGTTTAATGAGTACATATATCTTTTTGCGTATGCGATGCAATTTTACTTTTGCATTGCTTTCAGTCAGCCCCAGTATCAGGGCGGTTTCATTTAATGCCTTTTCTTCATAGTAGAATAGAGTAATCAAGGCTCGTTCATCTGAGTTGAGCTTTTCTATGGCTCTGTTTAGTTTGATAATCATCTCCTCGCTTTCGTCGTTCAGTGTTTCATCCACTTGTTGTTCTGAGATATTGGCGAGTTGCATATCATTCAAGGCAAAGGTTTCAAACTTCCTTTTACGAGCTGCCGAAATAGCCGTATTATAAGCAATGGAATACATCCATGTAGAGAATGAGCTTTCGCCTTTGAAAGAAGAAAGGTTTTGGTACGCTTTCAGAAAAGCATCCTGCGTCAGCTCTTCAGCATCTTCCTGATTGCAGATGATGCGGGCAATCAAGGAAAATACCTGTTGATCATACTGGTTCAGGAGGTTTTCGTACAGAGCAGTTTCCCCTTTCAGGATTCGACGGATAATATGTATTTCCTTATTCTCCATTTTGTCTTTTAGACGCAACTCTGTTTGTAAGGTTACAGATGGAAAGAAATATTTTTCGCAGAATGTGTAACCTCGCAAAGGAGTCTGCGTCTAAAGTGTACAAAGGAACAAAAATACTAATTTAAAACGAAACGAATATGATGGATTTTATTATGATACCCATAGTTATGGCTATCATTACTTTAGGGGTTTACAAACTGTTTGAATTGTTTGTATGTAAGAAGGAGCGGTTGATGCTTATTGAAAGGATGGGAGATAAGTATATGTCTGATGCGGCTTGTATGCCGAAACTTATGGGCACTTTCTCTTTTTCGACATTGAAGATAGGATGTCTTCTGATAGGTATGGGATTGGGATTGTTGGTTGGATTTATAATTTGTACTTCGTCAATCCCTGGATATTTGGACAAGGAAGTGAACAACTGGCGTTTTTATCGCGATATAGTAGCTTTGATTTATGGAGCTTGTGTGCTTGTGTTTGGAGGTATCGGGCTTATAGTGGCTTTCATCACGGAACTAAGGTTCGGTAAGAAGCAATAAATGAATTTTGAATTATGAATTTTGAATGGCTGCGCAATCATGCTGCATAGCCATTCAAAATTCATAATTAATTTAGCGCTATGCGCTAAATCGGTTATCTGAAATCCTTCAATTCCTGTTGCAACTTCTGGCGTGTGAAGAAGATACGACTCTTGATGGTTCCAAGCGGTAACCCTAACCTCTCGGCGATTTCCCTGTATTTGAAACCGGAAACATGCATGGAGAAAGGCACTTTGTATTCGCGCGGAAGTGAGTTGACTATGCGGCGCATCTCTTTCAGGTCGTAAGCGCTTTCCGTATTTTCAAATCCGGACTCTTGCGGCAAGTTGAGATGATAGAGATTATCCGTTTGGTCAACGAAAGTCTGGTCGCGTACCATCTTACGGTAATTATTAATAAATATATTACGCATGATGGTGTACATCCATCCCTTGAAGTTAGTTTCGGGAATGTATTTATCTTCGTTGTCTAACGCTTTCAAAGAAGTTTCCTGAAGCAGGTCATTAGCTTCTTCACGGTCGGAGGTTAACTTATATGCAAAACGTAACAAATCGTCCTGTACTCCGAGCAAGTCTTTCTGGAATGTAATACTGTTCATAATATATTGCTTTATTGATTATTCGTTCCGATTATTTTGATGATGCAATGTTACGAATGTTATTACACTCCGACGGTTGTATTTCAGTTATAGTTTGGGGTAAAAACTATCATTTGACAGGTTACAGGTGTATTTTGATAGTTATCAGGTGCTTTTTATTAGCTTTTAGTTTCTGTTTCTTTTATATTCCTTATGATTGTTTGTCGGATATTGGTATATGCTACTTCCGGTAGCATGGCTTGCCGCAATGAAATGGATGGAGGATTGATGGAATATACTTCCTGAAATCCGGCACGGAGCAATTCATCGGCGTCTTCTACGCTTCCTGCCAACAGAATGACCGGAATATTCTGTTTCTTAGCTTCTTTCAGTATGCCGGAAGGTACTTTACCCATTAAAGTCTGCTTGTCTGCCTTTCCTTCTCCGGTGATAATCAAGTCTGCACCTTTTATATTCTTGCCGAATTCCAGCATGTCCAGCATGAGTTGTATGCCCGGTTGCAGCGTTGCATCCAGAAATGCATATAAACTTCCGCCCATTCCACCTGCTGCGCCTGCTCCGGGATAGTTGGAAATATCTTTTCCGGTGGCACGAAGGATAACCTTGGCAATACTTCGCATTCCTTCATCCAGGGCTTCTACCATTTCATGGTCTGCTCCTTTCTGAGGCGCAAAGATGTGAGCGGCGCCATTGGTTCCATAGAATGGATTTTGTACATCGCAGGCAACGGTGAGGCGGGCATCTTTCAAGGCGGGATGTACGAGTTCCGTACTTACGGAAGCTACTTTCATTAATATTTGCCCGCTGCCGGTTCCCGGTTCCTTTTCGTTCTTGTCCATGAATTTGTATCCTAATGCCTGCAACATTCCCAGTCCGGCATCGTTGGTTGCACTGCCGCCAATGCCGACGATGACGTTGCGGCAACCGCGTTCCAGTGCATTGCGAATCAGTTCTCCTGTTCCATAGGAGGTGGTTAGCATCGGATTCCTTTTTCCCGGCGAGACCAGAGTCAAGCCGCTGATGCGCGCCATTTCTATGAATGCGGTTTTGCCGTCTCCCGAGATGCCGTAACAAGTATCACACCGTTGCATGAGCGGGTCGTGGGCAGACAAGCGAACGTATTGCCCGTTTGTGGCAGCAATCAGAACCTCCAGCATTCCTTCGCCGCCGTCGGAGATGGGCAGGCAAAGCGTTTCGCATTCCGGAAATATCAAACGAATACCCTCGGCAGCCGCTTTCTCAGCATCTGTCGAGGGTAAACATCCTTTGAAGGAGTCAATAGCAATGACTACTTTCTTCATATATTATAGAGTATCTGGATGAACGCGTATCCATCAGTACTTCTTATCGCTTCACTTCTTGGTATTGTTGGCAATAGCGGCCAGAGCGCGGTACAACTCAGCAACCAGACGTGCAAGTACAACAACCAGGAAACCGTAAATAGGCAAAAGGAAGAATGTTCCGATAGGTATCGGCAAAATGCTACCCACACCTTTGGCGCCAAAAATAAAGATTATCAGTGCACAAAGTGTACCGATGACGCCAATATATAGTCCGAACCATTCGCCCACCGTTTGTGTCAAGTGCGACACTACCGGAATGGCAACGAATTCATTATCTTCTTCGATTGATTCTTTCAGCTTATCTTTTCTGTTCATCCAAAACAGGTAGCTGGCCCATGCTCCTGCACAGAGGATGATAAATATCAGGATGAAAGCAAAAATTATCTTTCCTTCGGCATACTTGAAGAAATCTGCATTAATTGCTTGCACCAATACAAAGATAGGGAACAGCAGATTTAAAACTGCGAAGATGACATAAAGCCAGCGAAACGGTTCACGGAAAAAATGTCCGTTGTCAATGTAACCCAATAAGGGGTTGAGAAAAGTAAACAGCTTGTTTTTCATGGCAATGAATATTTGCATAAAGGATCTGAATTATTTAGAGATTGCAGGCATGAGATCCTGATACATACCCGTAATTTAGTCTTATACCTGTTGAATATTCTACTTTTGCCAAATATACTAAATATATTGTAAAAAGAATCATTTGTTGCCAAATAAAACAAAAAAAATAAATAATCCCTATCTTTGCCCCATGAGTGAAGATACCTACAAAACCATAAGCGCTCCTGCCGAGGGGATTATTACCGAGAAACGAAGCAAATTCATAGCTATCGCTTTGCCTGTGCGTACTGTAGACGAAGTGAAATCGTACCTGGAGGTTTATCAGAAGAAGTATTATGATGCCCGCCACGTCTGCTATGCATATATGTTGGGGGCGGAGCGCAAGGATTTCCGTGCCAACGATAACGGAGAGCCTTCCGGTACGGCCGGGAAACCTATTCTGGGGCAGATTAATTCTAATGAGCTGACGGATATTCTGATAATTGTAGTCCGTTACTTCGGGGGTATCAAGTTGGGGACAAGCGGACTGATTGTTGCCTACAAGGCTGCCGCCGCCGAGGCGATTGCCGTTGCCAACGTTATAGAGAAGACGGTGGATGAAACTGTAGCCTTCCTGTTTGAATATCCTTTTATGAATGATGTGATGCGTATTGTAAAAGAGGAGGAGCCGGAAATCCCGGAACAGTCGTATGATATGGATTGCCGTATGGTGCTTCGTATCCGTAAGTCGATGATGCCCAAGCTGCGGGCGCGTCTGGAGAAAGTAGAGACATTACGTTTTGAGGAAACGTAATGTCCCGGCTTTCCGGAATGGATTGCTACTCGTATTTCAAAGACATATCATTATAGTATATTTTCGTGTGTGTACTGTCGCAGAACGGCTGTTTGTATGAGCGTCCGCACCGGCACAAAGCGATTTCGTCTTTTTTAATTTTCACTTTCCCTTCTCTGTCTATCAGTTTAAATTCACCTTCTACAATAAAAGGGCCATTCGGCGTAGCAGTGATAGCTACCATGTCTTTTCTGTTTTCTGTATTTTCCATGTTGAGAGTTAAATGTTTATAGTTTCGGATAGAACGTTTATGCGGTGGAAATAGTTTGTTTTTTCACTTTCTTTATATGTGGATTTCTTTATCTTTGCACGCTTGTTGATTTATGCAAGTTAAATTATCCTGAGCAAAAGAGAATTTTATATGCTTTAGCCTGCATTATTCATGCTTCAGGAATTAGAGTAGTTAACATAGTTATTAGCCAACAAATTGGCTTTAACTCCTTAACTCCTAACGAAGTGATAACTCCTTTAACTACAGTATGAATAATGCAGGTTAGAAAAAAACAGTTATTATGGCATTTGAAGCAACAAAACGTGAGTTGGGTGAATTGTATAGTTTCTTTCGTCTGCTGTCGGACGCGAAGGTTTCGTTGGGTACTCCGCAGGGTCGCGGGGATGAAGCGAAGTGGTGGCCTGTTGCACTGATACAGAGAGAAGAACATGACGGTACGCGCCGTTATTATGTAGAAGAGAAAGAAATCCGCATTGTTAGTGGCGAAGTTGGCAAAGACGGTTTGTTTGTCGTGGCCGAACGGGGAGAAATGCGAATTCCCCGCGAAGACTTTGGCGGAGCGGCAGAGGTTATGCTGGAGTTGCTGAAGACAAACGGCGGTGGAGATACTATCGAACTTCCCGAAGGCTTGGAGGCTTTTCTGGATGCCATCAACATCTACGATTTGGAGGCGAAGACGGAAGACCGTACAGACTTCTCCGTTGCTTTCCATCATGTGGAAGCGCCGCTGACGGGGTTTAATGTCCGTTGCCGCCTCAGTGCGATGAATCCGCTGCTGGATGGCGGACGTACGGCAAACCTGAAACTGGAACAGACAGGAGTGAAGTTTGCCACGCCTACGGTGAATAAGGTGAATGCTTTGCCGGAATCTCCTATGGAAGTCACCGAGCGAATGTTGATGATTGAACGTCTGGGCGGAGTATTGAAATATGCCGATGTAGCAGATAAGGTGTTCCGCTGCAACCTGCTGATGATTGATTTACACTTTCCGCGTATGCTGGCGGAGATGGTGCGCATGATGCACCTCGACGGTATCGCCCGCGTCAGTGAACTGACTGAACGCATCAAAGAAATGAATCCCCTGAAGATAAAGGATGAACTGATAAGTAAACATGGTTTCTATGAGTTCAAAATGAAGCAGTTTCTGCTGGCGCTTGCCCTGGGCATGCGTCCGGCAAAGATTTATAACGGCACAGACTCTGCCGTAGAGGGTATCTTGCTGGTGAATGCGGAAGGGGAAGTGCTTTGTTATCATAAATGGGAGCGGCAGGCGTTTGCCGATTTCCTTTATCAGAACACCCGCTTTGAGAAAGGTCCGGTAGATAAGGATAAGTACGGTTTCCTGGAAAAGGAGAACGGTGTGTATTACTTCAGGCTGAATGTAAAGATTGGGTTGACAAAGAAACTGTTTTGATTTTGTTTTTTATAGATTTCTATCAGCATTATTTTGTTTTCGAGGATGTTTTCTCGTTTTTAGTCGTCACACAGCCCGCTATGCAAGGGATTAAAGAACCAGCCACACCGCCATGATGTGGCACACCGACCCTGCCAGCACAAAGAAATGAAATACGGAATGCATGTAACGTTTCCGGAACGAGTAGAACACTGCTCCGGTGATGTAGCATACGCCTTCGCCAATCATCCAGTAGCAACTTCCTTCGGCAACGGCATACAGCGGCTTGAAGGCTACCAGCACGGACAACCCTATGACAATGAAGCAGATAGCCTCCACATGACTGTGTTCCTCCATCTTGCGGAAACTCACCACAGTGCCGATGACGGCGCACAGCCAGACGAAGCCGAACAATCCCCATCCCCAGGCGCCTTCACTTCGCAGTGCAATGAGCGTGATGGGCGAATAACTGCCCGCAATATGCCAGTAGATAGCTGCATGATCCCAGTTGCGTAACCGTTTCTTCCAGGGATTATGGTATTTCAGCGCATGGTAAAGTGTGGAGGCGACGTAAGAACTGAGCATTCCGAAGAGGTAGAGCCAGATGCCGAACGTTGCCCAGAAGCTTCCGCTCTGATAGCTTTTCACGAGGAATATCACTCCGACAACAATGCCCATCAGGATACCTGCGGCATGTGAAAGGGTATTTATTTTTTCTTCTCCTTTGGTGTAGAAGAGGCTGTGACGCTTTTTGTTTCGGGTTGTAGTCATTGGGTGTGGCGGTTGGGGGCGAATATTTAATAGAACTTACCTACAAGAACTCTAATCTATAAGTAAATGTTCATAATTAGTTTATACTATAAGATAATTAAACATGGGTACTTAGTACTTAGTACTTAGTACTTATTTAGTTTTAGTTCCTCTTTTTGAAAAGCCCAACGGGAAGCCAAACTGAATTTCTTCCCGAACTCAACAATGCAGCAATTGATATATCTGATTTTCTGTAGATTCATAAGCCGGATATTTAGAATTACTTTACAAAGGTAAAGGTTTTCGGGCAGAATGCAAACTTTGGGCTGATGAAAATATTCCGGCTTTATTATCCTCATCCTACTTGGTACTGCGAATGATTTATGCTACCTTTGCGGATGTATATAGAATCATTGGTAAGCATTCGGCTTAGTGCGT
>NZ_DBDF01000180.1:0-19898 GCF_002293435.1 Bacteroides sp. UBA939
CCGACTGTGCACCGCCACGGCCGAATGATACCGCCCTCTGGAACAACCTGACGCAGCAATGGGTTTCAATCCCCCAGAGGAGAAGCTCCTAACCTGCATGATTCATAAGTGTCTCGTCATAAATGAATAATGCAGGTTCGAATTCATCCCGTGGGACGAGAAATTTCATCTCGTGAGACGAAAAAATCCGTCCCATGAGACGAAAAAAATCATCTCACGAGACAAAATAATCCGTCTCACGAGACGAATTTTACCGCTGTCTTCGATGTGATTTTCATCTCTTAGCGTTCTTTATCAACTTTCTTATCCCTTTCTTGCTCTTTACTCAGAAAAAAACACTAATTTTGCAATCCGTTAATTACCAAAATACGACGTATGAAACTTGATTTACTTACAGCGATCTCCCCAATTGATGGTCGATACAGAGGAAAAACAGACGCTTTGGCGGCTTATTTCTCGGAATTTGCCTTGATGAAATACCGCGTACAGGTAGAGGTAGAATACTTCATTACTTTGTGCGAACTGCCTTTACCGCAATTGGGAAAGGTGGACACCCATATATTCGAAACCTTAAGAAACATTTGTCGCAACTTCTCCGAAGCAGACGCACAGCGCATCAAAGACATAGAGAGGATTACCAACCACGATGTGAAAGCCGTGGAATATTTCCTGAAAGAAGAGTTCGACAAAATAGGCGGAATGGACGAATACAAAGAATTTATCCATTTCGGTCTGACTTCTCAGGATATAAACAACACCTCCGTACCTCTGTCGGTGAAAGACGCCCTGGAACAAATATATTATCCGCAGATTGAAGAACTGATTGCACAGCTTCGTACCTATGCGGAAGAATGGGCAGAAATCCCGATGCTTGCCAAAACACACGGGCAACCGGCTTCGCCTACTCGTTTGGGTAAGGAAGTGATGGTATTTGTGTACCGTCTCGAACGCCAGTTGGCTATGTTGAAAGCGTGCCCGCTTACAGCGAAATTCGGTGGCGCTACCGGAAACTACAATGCGCACCATGTAGCTTATCCCGGGTTTGACTGGAAAGCATTCGGTAATAAGTTTGTTGCTGAAAAGTTAGGTTTGGAGCGTGAGGAATATACCACTCAGATTTCAAATTATGATAATCTTTCCGCCGTTTTTGACGCAATGAGGCGGATTAATACGGTGATGGTTGATATGAACCGCGACTTCTGGCAATATATCTCGATGGAGTATTTCAAGCAGAAGATTAATGCCGGTGAAGTAGGTTCAAGCGCTATGCCGCACAAAGTGAATCCGATTGATTTTGAAAATGCGGAGGGTAACTTGGGTGTTGCCAATGCAATTCTGGAACACTTGGCTGTAAAACTTCCGGTGTCTCGTTTGCAACGCGATTTGACGGACTCTACCGTATTGCGCAATGTCGGCGTTCCTTTCGGACATGTCGTGATTGCGATTCAAAGCTCACTGAAAGGCCTGCGCAAGTTATTGCTGAATGAAACAGCTATTTCTTGCGATTTGGACAATTGTTGGAGTGTGGTGGCCGAAGCTATTCAAACCATTCTGCGCCGTGAAGCATATCCGCATCCGTATGAAGCTCTGAAAGCATTGACCCGTACAAATCAAGCCATTACGGAAAATTCTATTAAAAAATTTATTGAAGGGTTGAACGTTAGCAAAAAAATAAAAAAAGAATTACTCGCTATTACTCCTCATAATTATACGGGAATTTGAGATAAATAAAGTTTTACCGGATTAAACCGACATCTTGAATCCGGTGTTGATATACGAATATGATAAATTAATATAAGGTATAAAAGTGATAATGAAATGGCCGTGAGGCTATACGTTTAATTTTATTCGAATAAAACAATGAATACAGAAAACAGAACTTGGCGTGACGATTCTTCCGGTGAGGAGAATTCAGGCAACAGATTTGAGAGAGAAAACAATTACAGTCGCCCGTCCTACAACCGTGAAGGTGGTGGTGAACGGCCTTATCGTCCGCGATTTAACAATGAAGGTGGTGAACGCCTTCAGCGTGCTTACAGTAGCGACCGTCCTTATCGTCCACGGTTTAATCCTAATGCAGACGGTAATAGTGAACGTCCTCAGCGTCCGTACAATGAGCGTCCGTCTTACAACCGTGAAGACGGTAACCGTGCTTATCGCCCGCACTTCAACAGCGAAGGTGGCGATCGTCCGCAACGCCCTTCTTATGGGAATAACAGTGGTGGTGACCGTCCTTATCGTCCGCGGTTTAACAATGAAGGTGGCGACCGTCCTCAGCGTCCTTACAGCAACGACCGCCCTCAGCGTCCGCGCTTTAACAGCGGAGACGGACAACAACAACAGCGTTCCTATAATAACGATCGCCCTTATCGTCCGCGTTATAACAATGACGAAGGTGACCGCCCGCAACGTCCTTATAGCGGTGGTTCTTCGTATGGCGGCTCTTCGTATGGCGACCGTCCGCAACGTCCGCGCTTTAACCCGAATGGTGGCGGTGGAAGACCGGGTGGATATAACCGTCCGCAACAACGCCGTACGCCGGATTATGATCCGAATGCAAAGTACAGCAAGAAGAAACAGATGGAATACAAGGAGCAATTTATTGATCCCAATGAACCTATCCGTTTAAATAAGTTCCTGGCAAACGCGGGAGTTTGTTCTCGTCGTGAAGCGGATGAGTTTATCACGGCAGGCGTGGTTTCGGTAAACGGAACAGTTGTAACGGAACTCGGAACTAAAATCAAGCGTGGCGACGAGGTGAAATTCCACGACCAGATAGTGAGCATAGAACGTAAAATCTACATTCTGTTGAATAAGCCGAAAGATACGGTGACTACCTCGGATGATCCGCAGGCACGTCGCACGGTAATGGATTTGGTGAAGGGTGCATGTGATGAACGCATCTATCCGGTGGGACGTCTGGACCGTAATACTACAGGTGTATTGCTGTTGACCAATGACGGTGACCTGGCTTCCAAGCTGACACATCCGAAGTTCCTGAAGAAGAAAATCTATCATGTACATACGGATAAGAATATAACCAAGGCTGATATGGATCAGATTGCAGCGGGAGTTCAATTGGACGACGGTGAAATCCATGCAGACGCCATCAGTTATTCGGACGATGTAAAACGTAATGAAGTGGGAATTGAAATCCATTCCGGTAAAAACCGTATCGTACGTCGTATATTTGAGTCACTGGGTTACAAGGTAATGAGACTTGACCGCGTTTTCTTTGCCGGATTAACGAAGAAAGGCTTACGCCGTGGAGAGTGGCGTTTCCTTACCGAACAGGAAGTGAATTTCCTGCGCATGGGCTCTTTTGAGTAATGTCTCTAATTCCTTTTTAATTAAAATATATGGAAAAAATTGGTAGAACAAAAATTGTTGATGTGCTGAAACGTGAAGATTTCGGCACGATAGTCAACGTGAAAGGCTGGGTTCGTACCCGTAGAGGTAGTAAACAAGTTAATTTTATCGCCCTGAATGACGGTTCTACAATAAATAATGTGCAGGTAGTAGTAGACTTGGCTAACTTTGATGAAGATATGCTGAAGGATATTACCACCGGTGCCTGTCTGAGTGTGAATGGAGAACTGACGGAATCGGTTGGATCCGGTCAGAAAGCGGAAATTCAAGCCCGTGAAATTGAAATTCTCGGAGCTTGTGATAATACCTATCCTTTGCAAAAGAAAGGACATACGTTAGAGTTTTTGCGCGAGATTGCCCACTTGCGTCCCCGCACGAATACGTTTGGCGCTGTATTCCGCATTCGCCACAACATGGCGATGGCTATTCACACGTTCTTCCATCAGAAGGGATTTGTTTATTTCCATACACCTATCATTACGGCTTCCGACTGTGAAGGAGCCGGACAGATGTTCCAGGTGACAACGAAGAACCTGTATGACTTGAAGAGAGATGAAGCCGGTTCCATCATTTATGATGACGACTTCTTTGGCAAGCAAGCCAGCTTGACGGTTTCAGGCCAGTTGGAAGGTGAACTTGCAGCTACTGCGTTAGGGGCTATTTACACATTTGGTCCTACGTTCCGTGCCGAGAACTCCAACACTCCCCGTCACTTGGCGGAATTCTGGATGATAGAGCCGGAAGTTGCATTCAATGACATTACGGACAATATGGATTTGGCGGAAGAATTCATCAAATTCTGTGTGCAATGGGCTTTGGATAACTGTGCCGATGATGTGAAATTCCTCAACGATATGTTTGATAAGGGACTGATTGAGCGTCTGCAAAGTATATTGAAAGAATCCTTTGTACGTCTGGCGTATACCGAAGGAATCAAAGTACTGGAGGAAGCTGTTGCGAAAGGTCACAAGTTCGAGTTCCCTGTATATTGGGGAGTGGATTTGGCATCTGAACATGAGCGTTATCTGGTAGAAGAGCATTTCAAACGTCCGGTTATCCTGACTGATTATCCGAAGGAAATCAAAGCGTTCTATATGAAGCAGAACGAAGACGGTAAGACGGTGCGCGCTATGGATGTGCTGTTCCCGAAAATCGGCGAGATTATCGGCGGTTCCGAGCGTGAAGCGGATTATGACAAGTTGATAAACCGCATCAATGAAATGCATATTCCGATGAAGGATATGTGGTGGTATCTTGATACCCGCAGGTTCGGTACTTGTCCGCACTCCGGCTTTGGTCTGGGTTTTGAACGTTTGCTGCTGTTCGTGACGGGTATGGCGAATATTCGCGATGTGATACCTTTCCCGCGTACGCCGCGCAATGCTGAATTCTGATCGTAGAATAGATAACTGAATAGTAGCCTGCATAATTTTGATTATGCAGGCTATTTTTTAATAGTAAGTTGTCATTTTATTGAAATAAATGCTTATATTTGTGACAGTCAGATGCCGATTCGATAACCTCATAATATACGAATATGAAAAAGAAGTATTTCATTACCACGTTGGCAGTAGTGCTGCTGACGGTAACAGGAGCGATGGCGCAAAAGAAAGCAAGTTTTAAACCGGCTAACCTGAAAGGTATCTGGCAGTTATGTCATTATGTATCCGAAATTCCGGATGTTCCCGGTGTCTTGAAGCCCAGTAATACATTCAAAGTGTTGAGTGATGACGGGCGTATTGTGAACTTCACTATCATTCCCGGACAGGATGCCATTATTACCGGGTATGGCACGTATGAGCAACTAACGGATGGTAGTTACAAAGAAAGTATTGAAAAAAATATCCATTTGCCTATGCTGGATAAGAGGGATAATATCCTGGAATTTGAAATGGGCGAAGGAGGGGTTATGTACCTGAAGTATTTTATTGAAAAGGATCTGAATGGGAACGAAATGAATTGCTGGTATCATGAAACATGGAAGCGGATAGTGATGCCACCCAAATTCCCCGAAGATATTGTCCGGTAAAAGACTTACTGCATCGTAATTTTTATCTTTCATCCGCATTCTTACGAAGCGGAACTTCGCAGCAATTACTGATTAGTAAATGTGATTAATACCCCGCGACACACAAACATGGGCATTGCGGCGCTCTTAAAAAAAGAGAAGAAAACATTTGCCGGTTTTGGGAAAATCCGTACCTTTGCAAGCCGATTATTATCTAATAAGGATAAGCATCTAATTTAGAGCAAGTTAATCTATCTTTGTCCGGGATGGTTAGCTTGTGATAAAGAGATTTTTTTTAGTAGTAACATTTAAAAAACAAATTAAGAGTGGATACTTTAAGTTACAAGACCATTTCTGCAAACAAAGCTACAGTAACCAAAGAATGGGTTGTTGTTGACGCTACAGACCAAGTATTGGGACGTCTGGGCGCGAAAGTTGCGAAACTGTTGAGAGGGAAGTATAAACCAAACTTTACTCCTCACGTAGATTGCGGTGATAATGTGATTATTATCAATGCCGACAAAGTAAAAATGACAGGTAATAAGTGGACCGACAAAGTGTATTTGTCATACACTGGTTATCCCGGTGGTCAGAGAGAAATGACTCCCGCCCGTTTACAGGCTAAGCCAAACGGTGATGAAAGACTGTTGAGAAAAGTAGTAAAGGGTATGTTGCCGAAGAATAAATTGGGCGCTAAATTGCTGGGAAATATGTATGTATATGCCGGCAGTGAGCACAAGCACGAAGCTCAGACCCCGAAATCAATTGATATAAACTTACTTAAATAAGAAATAATGGAAGTAGTAAATGCATTAGGCAGACGTAAAAGTGCAATCGCACGCATTTTCGTAACCGAAGGTACAGGAAAGATTACCATTAACAAGAGAGACCTTGCAGAGTACTTTCCATCAACTATTCTTCAGTTTGTTGTAAAACAACCGCTGAGCAAGCTGGGTGTTACTGAAAAATATGATATTAAAGTAAATCTTTGTGGTGGTGGTTTCACCGGTCAGTCTCAGGCATTGCGTCTGGCTATCGCCCGCGCATTGGTGAAGATTAACGCTGAAGACAAGGCAGCTCTCCGCTCCGAAGGCTTCATGACTCGTGACCCGCGCGCTGTTGAGCGTAAGAAACCGGGACAACCGAAAGCTCGTAGAAGATTCCAGTTCAGTAAACGTTAAGAGTTGCAGACACGTTGGAGCGGACAAGTTGCTTAATTCTCAACTTTCAACTCTCAACTCTCAACTGAAAGAGCGTTTAGCATCTAAACTACCGGGACTCGATGATAGACTACCCGGCGGTTGGTTTAGAAAAACAAAAAAGAAAGTAAACGATTTAAAGAAAAAACAAAATGTCAAGAACTAATTTTGATACATTATTGGAAGCCGGTTGCCACTTTGGCCACCTCAAAAGAAAGTGGAATCCCGCAATGGCTCCTTATATTTTCATGGAACGCAATGGTATCCACATCATTGACCTCCACAAAACAGTTGCTAAAGTAGATGAAGCTGCTGAAGCTTTAAAGCAAATTGCTAAATCAGGAAAGAAAATCCTGTTCGTTGCTACTAAAAAACAAGCTAAACAGGTGGTTGCCGACAAAGCATCCTCTGTAAATATGCCTTATGTAATCGAGCGCTGGCCGGGCGGTATGTTGACTAATTTCCCCACTATCCGTAAGGCTGTTAAGAAAATGGCTACCATCGACAAATTGACGAATGATGGTACGTACTCTAATCTGTCAAAAAGAGAAATTTTGCAAATTTCACGTCAACGTGCTAAGTTGGACAAGACGTTAGGTTCTATTGCTGACCTGACTCGTCTGCCGTCTGCACTGTTTGTGATTGATGTTATGAAAGAAAACATCGCAGTTCGCGAAGCTAACCGTCTGGGTATCCCCGTATTCGGTATTGTTGATACGAACTCTGATCCTACTAACATCGACTTCGTAATTCCGGCTAATGATGATGCTACCAAATCAGTAGAAGTAATTCTGGATGCTTGCTGCGCTGCTATGCAGGAAGGTTTGGAAGAAAGAAAAGCTGAAAAGATAGATATGGAAGCTGCCGGTGAAGCTCCTGTCAACAAAGGTAAGAAGAGAGTTACCAAAGCAAGACTTGACAAATCCGACGAGGAAGCAATCAATGCAGCTAAAGCTGCTGCTTTCATGAAAGAAGACGAAGAAGCGTGAGAATGCAAGAAGTTGTAAGTAGATAGTAGTAAGTAGTTAGTAGATAGTAGTTAGTAGTAAGTAGGAGATAGTTCTACTTATGTAAGTTAGCAAATGGAGTTTCTTCTACTTACTACTTACTACTTACTACTAACTGCTAACTACTTTTTTAATAATTAAATATAAAGGAAGGAAATATACTATGGCTGTAACAATGGCTGATATAACCAAACTCCGCAAAATGACCGGAGCTGGTATGATGGATTGCAAGAATGCGCTGACAGAAGCTGAAGGCGATTTCGACAAGGCAATTGAAATTATTCGTAAGAAAGGGCAGGCGGTTGCCGCTAAGCGTTCAGACCGTGAAGCTTCTGAAGGTTGCGTTTTGACTAAGACTACCGGTGACTTTGCCGTTATCATTGCTTTGAAGTGCGAAACTGACTTTGTGGCTCAGAATGCTGACTTCGTGAAACTGACTCAAGATATTCTTGATCTTGCTGTAGCTAACAAGTGCAAGACTTTGGACGAAGTGAAAGCGTTGCCGATGGGTAGCGGTACTGTACAGGATGCAGTGGTTGACCGTAGCGGTATTACTGGTGAGAAGATGGAACTGGATGGTTACGTGACTGTAGAAGGTGCAAGCACTGTTGTTTACAACCACATGAACAGAAACGGTCTTTGCACCATCGCTGCTTTCAACAAGGCGATTGATGAAGCATTGGCGAAACAAATAGCTATGCAGATTGCTGCTATGAATCCGATTGCAATTGACGTGGATGGCGTTTCTGAAGAAACAAAGCAGAAAGAAATCGAAGTTGCTATTGAGAAGACAAAAGCAGAATTGGTACAGAAGGCTGTGGATGCTGCCCTGACGAAAGCAGGTATCAATCCGACTCATGTGGACAGCGAAGACCACATGGAGAGCAACATGGCTAAAGGTTGGATTACGGCTGAAGATGTAGCGAAGGCAAAAGAAATCATTGCTTCTGTTTCTGCTGAAAAGGCTACAAATCTGTCTGAAGCGATGATTCAGAACATTGCTAAAGGTCGTTTGGCTAAGTTCTTGAAGGAAGTTTGCTTACTGAACCAGGAAGATATCATGGATGCTAAGAAGACTGTAAGAGAAGTGTTGGCGGCGGCTGACCCTGAATTGAAGATTGTTGACTTCAAGCGTTTTACTTTGAGAGCTGAATAATTTCAACTCGATATATATGATTATGAAAACGGTCGCTACGGAAATACTGTAGTGGCCGTTTTTTTTCTGATTCCTTTGACTTTACTACGTAGTAGTGTCTAAACTACTTAGTAATTGCCTATCTTGTGTTTTGCGCGCACGATATATATCCCGTGTATGCTCCACATATATCCCATTCGCGCAGGAAACAAACAATTATTGCATAAATCCCGTATATTGACTGCGATTTATGCAGGATATCCGTATATATATTCAAAACCCCATACCTGAACTTTTTATTTCTCCCTCTTTTGCGGAAATCCGTGTTAGAGAAAAAGCTGTTTTCTTGTCTTTTTGAAAGCCTGTATGGCTTTGGGCTTACACATTGAACACCGCACATACTCCGTATTCAACTAATGAACCGCTAACAAACTAACCATTACTGTGTTAATAAGGAAATTTTCTTGAGTATTTGGAACATAATGCAGACACAATTAGTTATATTTGCGACAATTTAAATTCTTGAATAGACATGAGAAGAGTAACTTTGAAATTTATCTTCGGCATACTCCCGGCAATTATATTCCTGCTGAGTTCTTGTCACTCCGCGTATGAGGTGACAAAAATAGAAAGTACAATGGTAGCTATTGACTCCACGTGGGATGCCAAACCTGATGCCGAAGCGATAGCGCTACTTGCGCCCTATAAGGCACAGGTGGACAGTATGATGTATCGCGTGGTAGGTACGGCGGAAATCACGATGGGTAAGGGCGCTCCTGAAAGTCTGTTGTCGAATCTGGTAGCGGACGTATTACGCTCTGCGGCTACCCAAGTATTGGGAAAGCCTGCCGACATGGGATTGGTTAACATGGGCGGATTGCGTAATATATTAACCGAAGGTACTATTACTTGCGGAAATATATTTGAAATATTACCTTTTGACAATTCCCTTTGTATCCTGACATTGAAAGGCGTTTATCTGAAAGAACTCTTTGCCGATATTGCAGTGCGTCGCGGCGAAGGTGTCAGCGGAGTGCAACTCCTGATAACAAAAGACGGCAAGTTATTGCGCGGTACGGTCGGTGGCCTTCAGGTGGAAGATGATAAACTTTACACCGTCGCCACCATTGATTACATGGCGGACGGGAATGGCGGTATGACTGCCCTGCCGCAGGCCGAGAAACGGGAATGTCCCGCCGGAGCCACTTTGCGCGACTTGTTTATGAGCTATGTGGAACAACAAACGGCTGCCGGAAAGAAGATTACTTCCCGTATGGAAGGCCGTATAACTATAGCGGATGAGTAATCCTAATAATTATTGCTTATGAAACGTATATATACTTTTTTAGTGCTGGCGGCCTCTCTCATTCTTTCCGCATCCGCACAGAGATCAACCGGGGGAACTTCTCGGGAACCTTTCAGCCTGATATCTTCCGAATCTGCCCAAGACGCCAAACAATTGCTTATTTTGCAGACGAGCGATATGCACAGCCGTATCGAACCTAACGATGTACATGCTGCCGACAGCTATGCTGGAATGGGGGGAATCGTGCGCCGGACGACTTTCATAAAGGAAGCGCGTGAATTGAATCCCAACCTGTTGCTGTTCGATTGCGGAGATATATCACAGGGAACTCCTTATTATAATCTGTTCCAAGGCGAAATTGAAGTGAAAATGATGAACCTCATGGGATATGATGTTATGGTTATCGGCAATCATGAGTTTGATTTCGGTATGGACAATATGGCTCGCCTGTTTCGTATGGCGAAGTTCCCGATAGTCTGCGCTAACTACGATGTGAAGGGTACGGTATTGGAAGGTTTGGTGAAACCTTATGTAATCCTGAAACGTAATGGATTGAAAATCGGAGTATTCGGCCTTAGTCCGAAACTGGAAGGATTAGTGCCGGCGGATAAGTGTGCGGGAGTCACATACAGCGACCCTATAGCAATTGCGCAGGAAACGGCCGATTTGTTGAAAACGCAGAAGGGTTGTGACGTTGTAGTCTGCCTGTCGCATCTTGGCTTCCGGCTTAAGAATGCCTCTTGTGATGAAGATTTGGTGCGGGAAACCAATAACATTGATGTTATTCTGGGCGGACATAGCCATACGTTCATGAAAGAATCCGCCATTTATCTGAATAAGGACGGTGAAAGCGTTCCTATATTGCATACGGGACTGAACGGCGTTTATGTTGGAGTGTTACGAATGACGTTTGAGAAGAAGTAATCCTCCGGATTAGTATTATCAGATAAAGTAGTAGTTTGAATTAATTATATAAATGAGCCTTCTTAAGTCTCACAATTAGGAGTATCTCTATTAGCTTCGTTGAATTATCATTAAACCATGATGCAATGCTTAAATGAACAGTACTTAAACAAGATTATGAAGAAAACCATTTACTTATTTCTTATACTCTTTCTATGGAGCCATATATCTCCACTTGAAGCGCAAGTAGTTCCCCCCTTTTTACCTTCTGCGGACGATGTCCGCTGTAAGCAATGGGTAGACTCCGTATTCTCTCGCCTGACCTTGCAGGAGAAAGTCGGCCAATTGATTGTCACCACCATTCCGGCAAAGGCGGATAAGCAGAGACAGAAACAAATACGCGAATTAGCCAAGAAATACAAAATCGGAGGACTGCTGTTTGCCGAAGGAACTATCGAAGAACAAGCCATATTGACGAATCTGGCGCAGAAGAATGCAAAAGTGCCACTTCTGGTTACCTTCGACGGAGAGTGGGGCTTGTCCATGCGTTTGGACGGCACACCCCATTTCCCCAAGAATGCCGCCCTCGGCTGTATTCAAGATAACGACCTGATATACCGCTATGGCTTTGAAGTAGCCCGTGAATTCCGTGAACTGGGTGTACATGTGAATTTTGCGCCGGATGCGGATGTTAATACCAATCCCCTGAACCCGGTAATCCATGTACGCTCTTTCGGAGAAGACCCGAAGAAAGTGGCTGAAAAGGTATTGGCCTACAGCCGCGGTCTGGAAAGTGGAGGCGTACTGTCGGTAAGCAAGCATTTTCCCGGACACGGTGATACGGATGTGGATTCGCACAAAGCATTGCCCGTGCTTTACTATAATCGTGAACGGCTGGATACGGTAGAACTGTATCCTTTCAGGGAAGCGATACGTGCTGGATTGGGCGGTATCATGGTAGGACACTTGCAGGTTCCGGCTTTAGAACCGGACTTTAGAACAGCGTCTTCACTTTCCGGGAATATCGTGACGGGACTGTTGAAAAAGGAAATGGGTTTCCGCGGCTTGGTCTTTACGGATGCACTGGATATGAAAGGAGTATCATCAATTCCCCAGGTCACCACGAAGGCGTTGCTTGCGGGCAATGACATGGTGCTGGTGCAGTATAATACCGCGAATGCGGTAACAGAAGTCTTGAACGCCGTAAAGGAAGGCGTTCTGCCGGAGTCGGAAGTCGACGCCAAATGCCGTAAGATACTTACGTATAAATACCTGTTGGGACTACGCCGGCCGCGTCCGCAGTTGCAGGTTGGCGGAATGAGTCAACGTATCAATACAGATGGGGCGCAGGCATTGGTTACTGAATTGCGCCGGGCTTCCGTTACAGTGTTGGGTAACTATTTCGGCGTACTGCCTTTGACTCCTGTGGGCGGCGCTCCTATCGCCCTTCTAAGTGTAGGCGAAGGTAAGGATAGTGTTTTCATTCGTGAAGTACGGAAATATTCTCCCGTACCCGTAGAGTGTTTCCGTTTGAATAAAGAGACTACCGCTGACGCCTGCCGTGAGTTGGCTCGTAAGTTGGCGGATTACCGGCGTATTGTAGTCAGTGTATCCGGGAAAGATGCGGATACGGCTGCTTATGGCGACTTTCTTGCCTCACTGGACTTCTCCGTACCGTTGGTTTATGCATTCTTTACTTCCTATCGCGGTATGCAACCGTTGGAGTCTGCCCTGGCTAAAGCTGCTGCCATAGTGCTGGGGCATTCGCCGGAAGCGGATATTCAAAGCTATGTGGCAGGCGTGATATTTGCCAAAGTCCCTGCGCAGGGCAAACTATCCATGAGCGTTGGCAATCTATACAAAGCAGGCGAGGGGAGTGTGGTTACACCGGATATGAAACCGGGACGCATCATCCCCGAGGATTTGGGAATGAGTTCTTATGAATTGCGCCGCATTGATGCCATTGCCCTGTCCGGACTACATGCCAAGGCATATCCGGGCTGCCAGGTATTGGTGTTGAAAGAAGGCTTGCCCGTGTACGACAAATGTTTCGGAACACACTCCGGTACCGACACTACGACGGTGCGGTCTACTGATATGTTTGATCTCGCCTCTTTAACGAAAACTACGGCTACGCTGTTGGCTGTCATGAAACTCTATGACGAAAACAAATTGAAGCTGACGGATAAGGCGTCGCAATATCTGCCCTTCCTCCGGAATACCAATAAGAAGAATATCACCATAAAGGAACTGCTTTTGCATGAATCGGGTTTGCCTCCCTACATCCGTTTCTATCTGGATGCCATTGATCCGAATTCCGTTCACGGACCGTATGCGCAGAGCTGGGTAGACGAATGGCACCGTACGCAGATAAGTGAGCACAGCTATTACTGTTCGGATTTCAAGTTCGGGAAAGGGTTGATGTCCGATAAGGAAACATCTGTTCATACTCTGCATGTAGCGGATAAGATGTGGATGAACAAGAGTTTCAAGAATACCATGATGCAGAAGATAGCCAAATGTGAATTGGGCAGTAAGCGATACGTGTATAGCGACCTCGGCTTTATTCTCTTGCAGCAGATAGTGGAATCCATAGTAAAACAGCCGATGGACTATTATCTGGCTAAGGAGTTCTACACTCCTATGGGATTGCAGCGCACCATGTATTTGCCATTGAACAAGTATCCCAAAGAAGAGATAATGCCTACGGCAGCGAACGACTTCCTGCGCCGTCAGGACTTATGCGGTTATGTGCATGATGAGACTGCTGCTTGCTTGGGAGGGATTTCAGGTAATGCCGGTTTGTTCTCTACGGCAACGGAGGTCGCAAGAATCTATCAAATGATACTGAATGACGGAGAACTGGATGGTAAACGCTATTTAAACAAAGCAACCTGTCAACTGTTTACTACGGAAACTTCCGCTCTCGGCCGTCGCGGACTGGGTTATGACAAGCCCGAATTGAAGGATTTGAAGAATAGTCCATGCTCGGCTTCAGCTACTGCTGCCGTTTATGGGCATACCGGCTCTACAGGTACTTGTGTCTGGGTTGATCCGGAACATAAAACCATATATGTATTTCTTAGTAATCACTTATGTCCCAACGCTTGGAGTACTAAGCTGGGAGATATGAAAATCCGTACCGATATACAAGAAGTAATTTATAAGAGTTTGAAATAAGTAGAATTTTGAATAAATAGTGTTTAGAGAATTAAATAGGCTTTAGCCTGCATTATTCATACTGTAGTTAAAGGAGTTATCACTTCGTTAGTAGTTAAGGAGTTAAAGCCAATACTCCGTGAATCATATAACATCAGTATCGGCTTTAACTCCTAAGCTAACTTGTTGGCTGATAACTACTTTAACTACTCTAACTCCTGAAGCATGAATAATGCAGGATAGTATCTCAATTCTCCTCCTCCCAGGAGGAGGGGAATTGGGATACTATTGATAACCAACAACAAGATAGTTGAGTAACATATAATCAACTTGCGAAATTCAAATTTAATATAAATAATAATGAAGAAACTGCTCCTGTTCTTTCTAATGATTTTGGGTTGCTGCGGCCGCTTTGACTCAGATGCCCACTATTCAACTTCACTTTCTCCTGCTTCACCGTTTGCCTCATCGTTTGCCTCATCGCTTACCTCACCGTTTACCTCACCGTTTACCTCATCGCTTGCCTCCCTTCCTGCATTACCGGCTGACCCCGTGATGATACGCCATTTGTCCGGCGATGAAAAGTGCCGGCAATGGGTAGATTCCGTTTTTAAGAAGATGAATCTGAAAGAACGTATCGGGCAATTGTTCATTTATACTATTGCTCCGCAGCAGAATAAAGCGAACCGTGATTTGCTGCACCGGGTAGTGAAAGATTATAAAGTAGGCGGCTTGCTTTTCTCAGGTGGTTTGATGCAGGATCAGGTTGCGTTGACGAATGAGGCGCAAGGCATGGCTGATGTCCCGTTGATGATAACCTTTGACGGCGAGTGGGGACTTTCCATGCGCCTGCGCAATACCCCGGTATTTCCCAGAAATATGGTGCTGGGTTGTATTCAGAATGATAGCCTGCTGTATGAGTACGGGCGTGAGATAGCACGGGAATGCCGTGAACTGGGTGTTCAGGTCAACTTCGCCCCGGTGGCGGATGTAAATATCAATCCGAAGAACCCGGTTATCAATACCCGTTCTTTTGGAGAAAGCCCTGCGAATGTGGCAGATAAGGTGATAGCATATTCCAAAGGATTGGAAGACGGTGGAGTGCTCTCGGTATCCAAACATTTCCCCGGACATGGCGATACGGATACGGATTCGCACCATACATTACCGACATTATCCTTTACCCGTGCCCGTCTGGATAGTGTGGAATTGTATCCGTTCAGAAAAGCGATTCAAGCCGGACTGTCCGGTATGATGGTGGGGCACCTTGAAGTTCCTGTGCTGGAACCTAAGGCTGGATTGCCTTCTTCACTCTCCCGCAATGTGGTGCACGGGTTGCTGGCGCAGGAAATGAATTTCCGTGGACTAATCTTTACGGATGCACTTGCCATGAAAGGCGTTTCCGCAAATCACACAAACATCTGTCTGCAAGCATTGAAAGCGGGTCATGACCTGTTGCTCGTTCCCCGTCGCCTCAAGGAAGAGGCAGACGCCATACTGGATGCCGTGAAGAGTGGTGAACTGACTGAAGAGGAAATTAATGCGAAATGCAAGAAAGTACTTACCTATAAATATGCCCTCGGACTAAGTAAAAAGCCATTTGTTCGCCTTTCGGGTTTAGACGCCCGCCTCAATACGGCGCATACCCGTGACCTGATTCGTCGTCTGAATCAGGCGGCGATTACCGTACTGGAAAATAAGAATAATATGTTTCCGTTGAATGCGGACATGAAAGAGATAGCTGTGCTCAATGTAGGAAATGCAAAGGAAATGCAACCCTTCCTTAAAGAACTTTCCGCACACATGAAGCCCGCCGGAACGAAACCCGCCGTATTCCAATTGCGTGGCGGACTGTCCAAAGCCGCATATAAGCAATTGAACGATTCGCTGTCGCAATATAAACGCATTCTGGTGAGTGTTACGGAAGACCGTTTGGCGCCTTATCAGTCTTTCTTCACCGGATTTAATCCCGGTGTACCGGTGGGATATTTGCTTTTCATACCTGCAAAACAAGTATTGCAGATACGCCAGGGAGTATCTGCAGCCGATGCAGTAGTGTTGGCGCATTCCTCGAGTGAGGATGTGCAGAAGCAAGTCGCTAAAATACTTTATGCCGGTGCAATTGCAGACGGAAGGCTTTCGGCAAGCATCGGCGAACTGTTTGCTACGGGCGATGGGATAACGATTACTCCGCAGACGCAGTCTCATTTTATTCCTGAAGAACATGGTATGAACTCCCGCATGTTGGCGCGTATTGATGAAATAGCGGAAGAAGGTATCAGGGAAGGAGCCTACCCGGGTTGTCAGATAGTGGTGCTGAAAGATGGAAAGGAGATGTATAACAAAGCGTTCGGGTCGCATACCCTGATGGGAGTTGCTGCCAGGCCGCTTCCTTTGGCAAGAAATGCTCCGGGGGTTACTCTTCCGGTTTCTCCGACGGATGTTTACGACTTGGCTTCATTAACCAAGGTTACCGCAACCTTGCTTGCCGTTATGAAGTTGTGTGATAAGGGACAACTGAATCTAACCGACCGTGCTTCGGATTATTTATCCTGGCTGCAAGGTACGGATAAGAAAGACATCACTGTGAGGCAATTGTTGCTGCACGAATCGGGGCTTCCTTCTACTATATTCTTCTACCTGGATGCCATCGATAAAGAGAGCTATGAAGGTACTCTTTTCAAAGCGAAGCGTGATACTGCGCATCCTGTACAGATAGGAGACCGTACTTGGGCTAATCCGAATTTCCGTTTCACTAAAGGATTGACCTCGAAAGTACGTACGGCGGAGCATACCTTGCAGGTCTGTGATAGCCTCTGGCTGAAGAGTTCTTTCAAACAGAAATATTTGCAGAAAATCGTTGATACTCCTTTGAGAGACCAGCGTTACCGTTACAGTTGTGTCGGCTTTATCCTGTTGCAGCAATTGGTTGAAAAGCTCACAGGAATGTCGATGGATGCTTTCCTGGAAAAGGAATTCTATGCCCCGATGGGGCTTGAACGTACGGGATATTCACCCGCATCCGGTCGTTTCTCCATACCGAAAGCTGAAATCATACCTTCTTCCATTGATCCGTTCCTGCGGAAAACAGTTATTCAGGGCTTTGTTCACGATGAAGCTGCTGCTTTTCAAGGTGGGGTTTCCGGTAATGCCGGATTGTTCTCTAATGCTACGGAAGTGGCGCGCATCTGCCAGATGTTGCTAAATGGGGGTGAACTTGATGGTAAACGTTATCTCAGCAAGGAAACCTGCCGTGTATTTACCACTACCGTATCTAAAATAAGCCGTCGCGGTTTAGGCTTTGACAAACCCGACCGCCGGAATCTCGCGAAGAGTCCCTGTGCCGCTTCCGCGCCGGCTTCCGTGTACGGCCATACCGGTTTTACCGGTACCTGCGCCTGGGTAGATCCGCAGAATGGATTAGTCTACGTTTTCCTTTGTAATCGCATCTTCCCTGATGTATGGAATACGGAGTTGATGAAAAAGAATATACGTACCCGGATACAGGAGGAGATTTACAAGGCGTTGCTGCGTTGAAAAGCAATATCATCTATCTCAGTTGGGAATATCTGTAATCAGCTTGAATAGGTTTGGAAAAAAACATTGTCTTTTAATAATTAGCCTTTTGAAAAGCTATTTTTGATAAAATATTCGCTTTTCAAAAGGCTAATTTCTCTCTTAGTGGGGAGAATAATTTTATTATTTGCAAATAGATTACGCAATTAATTTTATTGTTTTACCAACCGCGCCGTCCATCCCCCTCCGGGCGCCATTTGGATATTCAGTTTATCGCTTGCCTTTACGTTACGAACCTCCCGGCGGTAATCGGTTGCTTCTACATCCGCATTTATTCCGTCGGAGAAGATGTTCGCTTGGTAGACACTGTTCGCATCCAGGAATGAAAGATCGAGTGAACAGGTACGAGATGTCCAGTCGGTCAAGGCGCTAATGTACCATACATCCCCCTTGCGGCGGGCTATTACGATGTATTCGCCCAATTTGCCTGCCAATGCACGGGTTTCGTCAAAGGTTGTCGGCACTTTGGCAATGAAGTCCGTACACTCCTGTTCTTTCATATACTTGCTGGGGCTGTCGGCCAACATTTGCAGCGGGGCTTCGTACAGAGCGTACATTGCCATTTGATGCACGCGTGTACCCTGGCTCATGGGGTGGTCGTTGATGGCGCGGAAGGTGCTGCGAGTAGCATTTACCATAGCTCCCGGCGTATAGTCCAACGGTCCTGCAAGCATGCGCAAGTAGGCGACTGCTACGTCATAACGCGGCTGGTTGTGCAACGGTGCACCGTTTACAACAGGTTCCCATTTGGAATTTTCCAATCCTTTCACACCTTCGAAATTAACCACGTTAGGGTAAGGACGATGCAATCCGAAGGACTTCATGCCATGATAGTCCAGCAGCAATTGATACCTGGCGGCACATTCCGCAATATCGTACATGGATTTCACTATCGGTTGGTCGTCCCGGTCGAAGAAGTCCACCTTGAAGCCCTTAATGCCCATTGCGGAGTAGTGGGAGAAAGCTACTTCCTTTTCCTTCTCCGTCAGTCGCCAGCTTGCCCAAAGGATAATGTCAACGTTCTTTTCCTTGCCGTACGCGATGAGTTCCTTTAAATCAATCTCCGGAATGACTTTCATCAGGGTTTCTTTATCGCTCCATCCGTCGTCGATAATGATATATTCCAATCCGTTGGCGCCGGCAAAGTCGATAAATGCCTTGTAAGTCGGGGTATTCATTCCCGCTTTGAAGTCTACACCCGTTAAGTTTGTGGTATTCCACCAGTCCCATGCCACTTTACCGGGCTTAATCCATGAGATATCCCGGATGCGTGAGGGAGCTGCAAGACGTTGCGCCATATCGTTATCCGCCAGTTGCGCATCCTGTTCGCTTACTAATACGACGCGCCACGGAAAGGTGCGACGACCCGTAGTCCTGGCAATATAATCTGCCCGGCGTGTAGGTATCAGGTTCAAGCGGTTGTGTCCGCCTATGACTTCTTCCAGCGGATAAGGAGCGAACTCCGCCTGTAAGCCCTGACGGGATTGCGGGTTGACTACGAGGAACATTCCCGGATAGTCTTCCAGTCCGGCTTCCATTATCACTGCCTTTTTGCCTCCGTCGAGTTCTACTAGGAGTGGAGTAATTGCCAGAGAGTCGGTTACCATCTGCGACAGAGGAATTTCATCATAATATGACTCGAAGGAGTACGTGTAACGTTCTCCGCTACGCATGTCGTTTATGTAAGGTACCCATGCTTTATGATTCTTTGCGAAATTAAATTCAGCGGTTTCTGCTTTTACCAGGATATTGTCCCGCCGTTCGCTGATGAAACGATATGCGGCGCCGTCGTTGTATGCACGGAATTCAATGCCAAAGCCTTCCCGGAAGCGCAATGTAAGCCGGTTGTAGACATCTTCCACGCTGGCTTTCTTATAGATAGGCGTTTCAAAGGAAGTATTCACACGCTTATGCTCGGAGCGTGTAACCTTTATATTCTTGCCCAAAGTTTCTGTTTGCTTCGTGGATTTCTCATTCTGCCACTGCATGGCGATGGCGGAAGGAAGCAGTACGGTGGTTTCTTCGTGAACGATCTTCCAGTTGAGAGTCTCTCCTGCCTGCACGGTAATGTTCAGGCGGCCGTCCGGTGATGCCAGTTTATACTGTTGGGCATGGATTGCACCGGTAAAGGTGAGGAACAGGCAAATGATTATTGTGGTTACGGTATTTTTCATGATTACAATGTTTTTTACTGAAGTTTCGCATCTTGTCTGTATATAGCTGAACTATCTCTATT
>NZ_DBDF01000180.1:19994-39624 GCF_002293435.1 Bacteroides sp. UBA939
GAATAGAGATAGTTCTGATAATCTACAGGATAAAAAACATGCGAAACTTAATTTTTTTATGATATATCTGTTATTTGAGGATTTGATTGATAGCCTCTATCTCTTCCGGTGCGAAGGCAGTATTCTCTATTCCCTTCAGATTGTCCGTCAATTGAGCTACCGAACTGGCGCCTATGATAACCGAGGTCACCATTTCGTCTTTCAGCACCCATGCCAGCGACATTTCGGCGAGTGTCTGTCCACGGCGGATGGCAAGTTCATTCAGCGCCTTTATCTTTCCCAGTGTGTCGCCCGTCAGCGCTTCTTTTTTCAGGAAACCACCTTTGGCAATGCGCGAATCTTCGGGGATACCGTTCAGGTAGCGGTTCGTCAGCAGTCCTTGCGCCAGTGGCGAGAAGGCGATGAATCCCGTTCCGTTCTCCCGTGCCTGTTGCAAGATACCTTCTTCTTCGGGTTCCCGGTTGAAGATATTGTACCTTCCCTGGTAGAGCAGGCAGTGCACGTCTCTTTCTTCGAGGTATTGGTAGGCAAACCCGGCTGCTTCCTTCGGATATTTGGATATGCCTGCGTATAAGGCTTTGCCTTGGCGCACAATGTCTACAAGGGTTTGCAGTGTTTCTTCCAACGGTGTCTCGGGGTCGTAGCGATGTGAGTAGAATATGTCCACATAGTCGAGGCTCATCCGGCGCAGACTCTGGTCGAGGCTGTTCATTAGGTACTTTCTTGACCCCCATTCACCATAAGGGCCGGGCCACATGTCGTGTCCGGCTTTGGTTGATATAAACAATTCATCCCGGTAGGGCATGAATGATTTCTTCATAATCATTCCGAAGGTTTCTTCTGCTGAGCCGTAGGACGGGCCGTAGTTGTTGGCGAGGTCGAAATGGGTGATGCCCTTGTCGAAAGCATAATGCGCCATTGCCTGTGAGTTGGCAAACGTATTTACGTCGCCGAAGTTGTGCCACAAGCCTAAGGATATTTCAGGAAGCAATATGCCGCTTCGTCCGCAACGGCGGTACTTCATACCATTATCATACCGATTGCTGTCGGGAGAGTAAACAGGGTTTATCATACTGATTAAGTTTAAGAATTTATACTGTAAATACGTTGTTGTGAAATAGGTTTGTACTATAACTCATCTCACCACAATGCACAAAAGTACGCAATTCCTTCCGAAAAGATTTGCTTTTGTTTATCCAATAACGCACATGATACAAATACTCCCCCTACATGAAACAAATTGTACTGTGATTGGATAAGAGAATATTACTCGAAATCAGGATAAGACCACTATCTTTGCCCCACTAACACTATATAATATAATGAAGAAAATAATTCTAACTATGGCACTTGGCGCTTGCATGTATTCCTGTGGCGAAAGTCGGAAGGAAGTGTACAAAGATTCTACCGCACCTGTAAAGGACAGGGTAGAGGACCTGTTGAAACGAATGACTTTGGAAGAGAAAGTCGGTCAGATGAATCAGTTCGTCGGCGTGGAACACATTAAGGCGAACAGCGCCGTGATGACTGAAGACGAATTGAAGAACAACACGGCGAATGCTTTCTATCCCGGTTTTACCGAAAAAGACATAGAAGAATGGACGGAGAAAGGACTGATAGGCTCTTTCCTGCATGTGCTTACCATTGAAGAGGCCAACTACCTGCAAACCTTAGCCATGAAGAGCCGCCTGCAGATACCTATTATATTCGGCATCGACGCCATTCATGGCAACGCCAATGCCCCGG
This sequence comes from Bacteroides sp. UBA939, assembly GCF_002293435.1. Lineage (GTDB taxonomy): Bacteria > Bacteroidota > Bacteroidia > Bacteroidales > Bacteroidaceae > Bacteroides. Next base: position 21,741 of record NZ_DBDF01000180.1, read on the forward strand.
ACAATACGGTTTATCCCACCAACATAAATCTTGCTTGCTCCTTCGACACGCTGATGGCCTACCGGATAGCCCGGCAGACTGCCAAAGAAATGCGCGCCATGAACATGCACTGGACTTTCAATCCCAATGTGGAAGTAGCCCGCGATGCCCGTTGGGGGCGGGTAGGCGAGACCTACGGCGAAGACCCGTATCTGGTAACTTCGCTTGGCGTACAGTCCGTGAAAGGCTACCAGGGCGATTTAAGTGGCAGTGAAGATGTGCTGGCATGTATCAAACATTTCGTAGGCGGCAGCGAACCCATCAACGGAACAAACGGATCTCCTACCGATTTGTCCGAACGAACGCTTCGCGAAGTATTCTTCCCGCCTTTTGAGGCAGGTGTGAAAGCCGGCGCCATGTCCCTGATGACCGCCCATAACGAACTGAACGGCATTCCCTGCCATAGCAACGAATGGTTGATGCAGGATGTGCTGCGCGACGAATGGAAATTCCCCGGATTTGTAGTCAGCGACTGGATGGATATCGAACATATCCACGACTTGCACGCCACTGCCGAAAACCTGAAAGAGGCTTTTTACCAATCCATCATGGCAGGTATGGACATGCACATGCACGGTATCCACTGGAATGAAATGGTGGTAGAGCTGGTGAAAGAAGGACGTATTCCCGAATCACGTATCGACGAATCGGTACGCCGCATACTGGATATCAAGTTCCGTCTCGGCCTGTTCGAACAGCCTTATGCCGACGAAGCCGAAACGATGAAGATACGTCTCTGCGACGAACACCGTGAAACCGCTCTCGAAGCTGCCCGTAACGGTATTGTCTTGCTCAAGAATGACGGTCTGCTTCCGCTGGACGCTTCCAAATATAAAAAGATAATGGTAACCGGCATCAACGCCGACGACCAGAATATTCTGGGTGACTGGAGCGCCCCCGAAAAAGATGAAAATGTAACAACCATCCTCGAAGGCTTGAAAATGATAGCTCCCGACACCCGGTTTGATTTCGTTGACCAGGGTTGGGACCCGCGCAACATGGACCCGAAGAAAGTGGCGGAAGCCGCCGCGCGTGCCAGGAATGCCGACCTTAACATCGTTGTAGCCGGCGAGTACATGATGCGTTTCCGTTGGGCTGACCGTACCGACGGTGAAGACACCGACCGCTCCGATCTTGATCTTGTAGGTTTGCAAAACGAACTTATCGAAAAAGTCGCCGCATCGGGTAAGCCGACTATCCTTATTCTGGTGAACGGGCGCCCCTTGGGGATTCAGTGGGCAGCAGCAAACTTGCCCGGTATCATCGAAGCCTGGGCGCCGGGCATGTGCGGAGGGCAGGCAGTAGCCGAAATCCTTTACGGCAAGGTGAATCCGTCTGCCAAACTTGCCATTACCATTCCGCATAGCGTAGGACAGTTGCAGATGATTTATAACCATAAGCCCTCACAATATTTCCACCCCTATGCGGCAGGCAAACCAAGCACACCGCTTTACCCGTTCGGCTACGGACTGTCTTATACTACTTATAAATATGATAACCTGAAATTGCTGCAAAAAGAAGCAGATAAGGACGGTACGGTAGAGGTCAGCGTAAATGTAACTAATACGGGCGAACGCGACGGAGTGGAAATAGTGCAGCTTTATATCCGCGACAGGTTCAGTAGCGTTACCCGTCCGGTGAAGGAATTGAAAGATTTTGCCCGCGTATCGTTGAAAGCTAAAGAAAGCAAGGTTGTGAACTTCAGGATTACCCCCGACAAGCTGGCTTTCTATGACAAGAAGATGAATAAGATAGTAGAGCCGGGCGAATTTATTGTAATGGTCGGTTCATCGTCTGATGATAAAGATTTGCTGAAAGAAAGTTTCGTTATTAAATAAGGAAGTTCGATTTCATAGATTGTTTTTTGATTAATAGGGGCGATATCAGGAGCCATCCCATGATGTGGATGAAGGTTCTTGGTATCGCCCTTTCATTTGTTGAAATTCATAATTATCCGCTATGCTACCACTGAATGATAATTTATATTTCAGGCGCAGATTACACGGATGCACGCGGATTCTTTTTTTAAATGATAAGTAGCCGACAATAATCAACAGTAGTATCTCTATTCTCCTCCTCCCGGGAGGAGGAGAATAGAGATACTACTGTTAGTTGTCTGCGCTAAACCTTCATTTATCTGTTTAGTGATATAATTGCGGATAATCACATTAAAAAGCTACGATTTGTGTCGGTTGAACCGTGTTATGGCATCCCGTACCTTGAAATATAACAAATAATACCATTGGAAAAAACAAATACTACCACTAACCCTTCGCAGAAAGTTATTATATTTGTGGAGTGATACTTTTTTAACCAGCTAAAACAGAGAGAATATGGAAAACATAAATAATATAATGAGGGAAATAACCCCTTTGTCCGACCGTGATTGTTTCTACATTGCCGACCGCCGCAAGACGGAATTTACTTACCCCATTCATTGCCACACCGAATATGAGTTGAACTTTACCGAACGAGCCGCCGGTGTCCGACGGATAGTGGGCGATTCATCCGAAGTGATCGGAGACTACGACCTGGTACTGATTACCAGTAAAGAATTGGAGCATGTGTGGGAACAGCACGAATGTACCTCGAAAGATATACGTGAGATAACTATCCAGTTCTCCCCCGATCTGTTTTTTAAGAATTTCATAAATAAGAATCAGTTCGACAGCATCCGCTATATGCTCGAAAAGGCGCAGCGTGGCATCAGTTTCCCGATGCAAGCCATTCTGAAAGTCTATAACTGGCTGGACAAACTGGCCTCCGGTGAGCAGGGCTTCTATGCGGTGATGGAATTCCTTCGCATCCTGTATGAGCTTTCGCAATATGATGATGTGAGAGTATTGTCCAGTTCCTCGTTTGCTAAAATCGAAACATACTCTGATAGCCGCAGGGTGCAGAGGGTGCAGAAATATATAGCCGACCACTATCAGGAAGAAATCCGTTTGGATACCTTGGCAGATATGGTGGGCATGACGGCTGTTTCGTTCAGCCGTTTCTTCCGGTTGCGTACCGGGAAAACCCTTTCCGATTATATTATCGATATCCGTTTAGGATTTGCCACGCGCCTGCTGATAGACTCCGCGCGCACCATTGCAGAAATCTGTTATAATTGCGGTTTCAACAATTTGTCCAACTTCAACCGGATGTTTAAACGTAAAAAAGGTTGCTCTCCGAAGGAGTTTAGAGAGAACTATAGAAAGAAGAAAATCGTGATATGACAGCACCATACCCGCACCATACCTGCTCCTTACCCGCTCCTTTCCCGCTCCTTTCCAAGTCCTCCCTATAGGACAAGGAGGAGAGGCGGAGCGGATACGGTTTTGAGGTACTTCGTTAACATGTAAACAACTTACTAAAATTAAACAAATAACAACGTTTTGATGTCATGAAAAAAGTATCAATTCTCCTTATCTGCCTGTTGTGCATACTCACGACGACGGCGCAAATCCGCGGCAATGAAGTCCGCGTGGTAGTTTCTCCCGATCACACCGACTGGAACTATCGTGTGAATGAAAAGTGCACATTTACCGTGCGAGTGCTAAAGGCACAGAACGTGTTGCAGGACGTGACGGTGGATTATGAACTCGGCCCGGAAATGTATCCCACCGAAACCCAAAAAGGCGTAACGCTGAAAAAAGGCGAACTTACTTTGCACGGAACAATGAAAACCGCCGGTTTCCTGCGTTGCAAAGTGACGGCACACGTCGACGGACGTAAATATGAAGGCGTTGCCACCGCCGGTTATGCCCCCGAACAATTGCAACCGGTTACCGAACTTCCGGCAGACTTCCGTGAATTCTGGGCGAAAGAACTGGAGGATGCACGTCGCACCCCTCTGCAACCACTAATGACCTTACTGCCCGAACGCTGTACGACGACCGTGAATGTCTATCATGTCAGTTTCCATGCCGAACGTTGGGGATCCCGCTTTTACGGCATCCTCTGCGTGCCCAAGAAAGAAGGACGGTATCCTGCCCTGTTGCGTGTGCCCGGTGCGGGTATCCGCCCCTACGGTGGAGATGTTTATACGGCAGAGAAAGGAGCTATTACATTGGAAGTGGGCATTCACGGTATCCCCGTTACCATGGAACAATCCTTCTACAACAACCTGATGAACGGCGCCTTGAACGGTTACTGGACTTTCTGCCGGAACGATTTGAAGAATTTTTATTACCACCGCGTGATTATCGGCGCTTTGCGTGCCGTAGATTTTATCTGCGAACTGCCGCAGTACAACGGACAATCCTTAGGCGTGACAGGCTCCAGCCAAGGTGGAGCGCTTTCGGTGATGACAGCTGCGCTTGACCCGCGCATCACTTTCTATGCAGCCGTTCATCCGGCGCTTTGCGACCATGAAGCGTATACGAAGAAACGTGCCGGCGGCTGGCCTCATTACTTCTATTATTATGGTGCACCCGATGCGAAAGAATTGAATGTGGCACGCTATTACGACACGGTGAACTTTGCCCGTTGCCTCAATGTTCCCGGTTGGTTCAGTTGGGGATACAATGATGAAGTCTGTACACCGACTTCCATGTACTCCGCCTACAATGTGGTCACATCCCCCAAAGAACTCCATCCATACCTGGAAACAGCCCATTACTGGTATCAGGAACAGTGGGACGAATGGCAGGCATGGCTCTGGAAACAAATGGGGATAGGTAAATGATAAAATAGTATCATTCCTCTTGATTGTAACCCCGTATCTTTGTGAGGTTACTAAAAGCGAAATGATATGAGACACTTCTTTTTATTATTAACCATTCTTTTCTTCTTCCTGATGAGTGCATGTACTTCTAAACCGGTTGTGAATACGTTTGTTCATGTCAATGAAAACGGCCAACTTATCCGTAACGGGAAACCTTATTATTATGTAGGTACAAACTTCTGGTACGGCGCCATCCTTGGTTCCGAAGGAGAAGGCGGCAATCGCGAACGCCTGCATAAAGAACTGGACTTTCTGAAAAGTATCGGTGTCAATAACCTGCGCGTACTGGTAGGAGCGGACGGTGAGAATGGAGTGAAGAGTCGTGTGGAACCCTCCCTGCAAGTGGCTCCCGGAGTATATAATGATACGATTCTGGACGGGCTGGATTACTTTATGGATGAGTTACGCAAGCGTGACATGACAGCCGTACTGTATTTAAACAACTCCTGGGAATGGAGCGGCGGTTATTCCGTTTACCTGCAATGGTCGGGACACGGCAAAGCTGTTGTGCCTGCCATAGACGGCTGGCCCGCTTATATGGAATACGTAAAACAGTTTCAACAATCAGATAGCGCGAAGGCATTATTTGCCAATTATGTCAAGGATATCATCACAAGAACAAATAGGTATAATAAGATAAAATATGTAGATGATCCGACACTTATGTCCTGGCAAATTGGAAATGAGCCTCGCGCTTTTTCTAATGAAAATAAAGAACCATTCGCCCAATGGATGGCGGATGTTGCCGCATTGATAAAGTCACTCGACTCCAACCATCTGGTTTCCTCCGGAAGTGAAGGCGCCTGGGGATGCGAGGGCGATATCGCACTCTACGAGAAAATCCATTCGGATGCCAATATCGACTACCTGAATATTCATATCTGGCCTTATAACTGGGGATGGGTGAAAGCCGACAGTCTGAAAGAACTTCTTCCGCGAGCCAAGGAGAATACAAAGCGATATATTGACGAACATATAGCGATTGCTGAAAAATACCGGAAGCCGGTAGTCCTTGAAGAATTCGGTTTTCCGCGCGATGGCTTCCAATTCTCAAAAGAAACGCCTACTACGGCGCGCGATGAATACTACAGCTATGTATTCGACCTGATTCGCCAGGATCGCGAGGACGGCGGACTCTTTGCCGGATGTAATTTCTGGGCGTGGGGTGGCTTTGCCGCTCAGACTCCCGGACACGTGTATTGGGAAAAAGGAGATGATTACACAGGTGACCCGGCCCAGGAGGAACAAGGCTTGAATTCCGTTTTCTCAACGGATACTACGATTGAAATTATCAGAGCGGAGAACGAAAAATTGAAATGAAATGAAAAGTAATTGGAAAAGATGGCTGGTTGCATGCCTGTTAATATTTGTCGCAGTATGTAGCGCAAACTCGCAGAAGAAAGAGAAAGTGGAGCAAACGGCTGCGGCGGAACAAAACATGCGCCTCTCCGTAGACGGTACCTATCTGGTAAATGCTAAAGGTGAGAAAGTCGTACTGAAAGGTGTCAGCTACGGTTGGCATAACTTCTGGCCTCGCTTTTACAATGCTTCTTCCGCATCTTATTTAGTCAATACCTGGGGTGCGGAAGTTGTACGCGCTTCTATGGGGATAGAATTGAAAGGAGGGTATCTCGACGCCCCGCAGAAAGGCATTGATTGTGTACAGGCAGTGACCGATGCCGCCATAGAAGAAGGTATTTACGCTATTATCGACTGGCATAGCCACGGTATCCGCACGGAGGAGGCAAAAGAGTTCTTCCGTAAAATGGCAACCCGCTACAAAGGCGTGCCTAATGTTATTTACGAAATATTCAATGAACCGGTAGAAGATAGCTGGGAGCTGGTAAAGGCTTATTCGGAAGAAGTGATCCGGGTAATCCGTAGCATCGAACCGGATGCAGTTATTCTGGTAGGTTGTCCTCACTGGGATCAGGACATACATCTGGCAGCAGATAATCCCATTACCGGCTATAATAATATAATGTACACTCTCCATTTTTACGCCAATACGCATACGCAATGGTTGCGCGACCGTGCCGACTATGCTTTAGGCAAAGGGTTGCCTATTTTCGTGTCGGAGTGCGCCGCAATGGAAGCCAGTGGCGACGGCGCCATCAATAAAGAAGAATGGAATAAATGGCTGGACTGGATGCAACAACATTCCATAAGTTGGGTTGCATGGTCTGTTTCGGATAAGAATGAAACTTGTTCGATGCTTCTCCCTTCCGCCTCTTCGGAAGGTAACTGGAAAGATGAAGATCTGAAGGAATGGGGACGGATGGTGCGGGATGAACTAAAGAAAGCAAAATGAGTTACTGAACATATTTTTTTGTCATATAATGGTGCTCAACTTGACTAATGTCAATTAAGTATCAATATATGATAAAAATGTGTCTGTTTACTGTTTACTGAAACGTTACTTTTGTATTTATAAAATGTGATATAAGTATAAATATAATAACTAAAGAAGAGGAACTTTAGCCTATGAGAAAGGAGTGAATAAAATATGAACAATTCTTTTTTTTGAAGGTTTATTTATTGGAACGATAGTTTACCTTTTGTTAAATCGGGCGTTGCTCATCCAGGGGTAGCCCACATCATTAATCTAAGAAAAATACAAGTATGAATTTAAATTTCAGAAAAACAGCATTGCTTGTAGGGATGTTTTCAACAATCAGCTTGATTTATATCCCTTCCATTTCCGCCGCATCCTCGGTTGATGCAGTTGTAGCTGTGCAGCAAACAAAAACAATTACGGGTACTATTTCTGATGCCATGGGGCCAATCGTTGGCGCCAATGTCGTGGAAAAAGGTACGACCAACGGTATTATTACCGACCTTGACGGTAAGTTTACCCTGAATGTGAAACAGGGAGCAACCATTGTTGTCTCCTTTATAGGTTATGTGAATCAGGAGATAAGGATTACCAATCAGACAAGTCTGAATATTACCCTGAAAGAAGACTCGGAACTTCTGGAAGAAGTCGTTGTCGTAGGTTATGGTACGATGAAGAAGAGTGACTTGTCGGGTGCTTCAGTGTCGATGGGTGAAGATAAGATTAAAGGTTCTATTATTACGAGCCTTGACCAGTCGTTACAAGGGCGTGCTGCCGGTGTGACGGCGGTAACAACTTCCGGTGCTCCTGGTTCTTCCTCTTCTATTCGTGTACGTGGACAGGCTACTATCAATGCTAATGCCGAACCGTTGTATGTTATTGATGGCGTTATAGTGCAGGGACAAGGTGAAAGTGGTGCCAGCTTTGGTTTAGGTGACCGTTTGGGTAATGGTAGAATTTCTACTATTTCTCCGTTGTCCACCATTAACCCGGCGGATATTGTCAATATGGAAATCTTGAAAGATGCTTCTGCAACTGCTATTTATGGTGCACAAGGTGCAAACGGTGTTGTGTTGATCACTACAAAACGTGGTAAAGCCGGAGAAGCTAAGTTCTCTTACGATGGTATGGTGGCTGCTCAGCGGCAGACTAAACGTCTCGACTTGATGAATTTGCGCGACTTTGCAGGTTACTATAATGATTTTGTGAATCAAGGTTATACTGAAGAAAATGTAATTTATTCCGATCCTTCTATATTAGGAGTAGGTACTAATTGGCAGGATGCTGTTTTCCAGACTGCCATGCAACATCAGCATCAAGTTTCGGCTCAGGGGGGTACAGAGAAAATTCAGTATTACGTATCAGGTTCCTATATGGATCAGGACGGTACGGTTATTGGTTCAAACTTTAACCGGTATAGTTTTCGTGCCAACTTGGATGCACAGTTAAAAACATGGTTAAAGCTGGGCTTTAGTGCTACGTATTCGGCAACAGACGAAAATCTGAAACTTGCGGATAGTGCTGAAGGTATTATCAACTATTCATTGACTACTATTCCTGATATACCTATTTATAATGTAGATGGTAGTTATGCCACGGTGGTACGTGAAGGTTGGACAAATCCTAACCCCATAGCTATGGCTATGTTGGAGGAGATCTTATTGAAGCGTCAAAAATTAACCGGTAATATCTTCTTCGAAGTAACTCCGATTAAAAACTTAGTTTGGCATGCAGAACTGGGTTATGATGTCAGTGCTTCTAAAGGTGAGACTTGGCGTCCGACGGTTGATCTTGGAGGTTGGAAACGTGGTTCTAACGACAGTCGTATTCAGAAAAATAGTTCTCTGTTCTGGCAGTTGAAGAATTATGTGACATATTCCGGTAATTTTGGTAATCATTCATTTACAGCCATGCTCGGTCAGGAAGCTTGGGAAAGTAAATATGATTTCAATAGTACATATAACACAGCATTGCCTTCGAATGTAGTACGCAATCCGGCGTTGGGTAGCGGTACCCCACAGATTAATGTCGGTTTTGGTAGTGGGGCTATGGCTTCTTTCTTCACTCGTTTGACTTATAATTATAATGACCGTTATTTGGCTACTTATACTTATCGTTATGATGGTTCATCAAATTTTGGACCAAATAATCGTTGGGCAGGTTTCCACTCATTGGCTGCTTCGTGGCGTTTTTCTAACGAGAAATTCTTTAAGTCGTTGGAGAATGTTATCAGCAATGGTAAGTTGCGTATTGGCTGGGGACAGACCGGTAATTCTGATATTGGCGGTTATGCATGGGGCTCTTCTATAACCCGTATGCCCTCCGGATTGGGTATGGGTTATCGTCCTGCTAACATTGCTAATACAGCTATACAGTGGGAGTCTCAGGAACAATGGAATATTGGTTTGGATTTGGGGTTGATTCAAGATCGTATCAATTTGACTATAGATTGGTATAAGAAAACTTCCAATGATATGTTGATGCCACTCCAGTTACCTTCTTACATGGGTACACAAGGTAATGGTTCTTCAGCTTTGGCTGCTCCAATGGGTAATTATGGCAGTATTGAGAATACCGGTTTTGAAGTGACTTTGAATACACACCCGATTGATGGAACGTTTAAATGGGACAGTGACTTGCAAGTGTCTTTCAATAAGAATAAACTGAAGGCGCTTTCCGGAACTACCAGTGCAGCTATCGTTGGTTATGGTCAATGGAGTGATGTGGTAAGCGTTTCTGAAGTAGGTCACTCTCTTTATAATTTCTATGGTTATGTGACGGATGGTGTATATCAAAACTTTGACGACATTCAAAATTCGCCGAAGACAGGCGCTTATCCGTTTATTAGAGATGATAACAAGAATATTATTCGCGATGCGGCCGGTAACGTGGTGTTGGCTGATGCCGGCGACTTTAATCGCGGTAATACCGTTTGGGTAGGTGACGTGAAGTACAAAGATTTGAACGGTGACGGCATTATTGATGAGAATGACCGTACTAACATAGGTTCGCCGATGCCGGACTTTACGTTTGGTTGGACTAATACATTCCGTTATAAAAACTTTGATTTGAGCTTTTTTCTTAACGGATCGGTCGGGAATAAAGTAATGAATTACATGAGTATCCATCTTACTCACATGAACTCTACTTTTACCAATCAATTGAATAAGGTGAGAGATCATGCTGTGATTGTTCCAATAGATGCGGAGGTTGCCGCTGCGGCCGGTGCTAATAATTGGTTCTATGATATTACCAACTCCCAAGTGGCTAATCCCAATACTACTGTGCCACGCGTGACATATAGTGATCCTAACGATAATGATCGCATCAGTGACCGCTATATAGAGGATGGCTCTTATGTCCGTCTGAAAAACATCACCTTCGGTTATACTTTCCCGAAGAAAATGATTGGTAAATGGGGGTTAGAGAATCTGCGTCTCTATGCTAATATTCAAAACTTGCTGACTATTACGGGATATGATGGTTATGACCCGGAAATAGGTGCCAGCACGGCTGACTCGCAAGGCTATACTTATGGATTGGATAACGGTCGTTATCCGTCTCCTACGATCTATTCCTTTGGTCTGAATATTACGTTCTAACTATTAATAGAAGAAAATTATGAAAATAAAAGATATAAAATATTGGGTAATATCTTCCATGCTTTGCATAGGACTGAATTCTTGTGAAGATTTTCTGGATCGTCCTTCGGAAGATAATTATAATGTAGGTACATTCTATCAAAATGACGAACAGTGTATTCAGGGTGTGAACTATCTGTATAACTCTCCTTGGTATGACTTCCAACGTGGTTTTATCAAGATTGGTGAAGTTTTTTCCGGTAATCTGTATTGGGGGGATAGTCCTTATATGAACTTTTCCGTGAATGGTACGGATGGGGATTTGATTAATATGGCTTATTCTCTATGGGCTGTTAATGGTCATGCCAATACGGTTTATACGAATTTGCAGGCGGCTATTGCCTCAGAATCCGTGAGAAATCAATGTATGGGCGAGTGTTTGGTGTGGAAAGCTATGGCTTATTTTTATTTGGTTCGTACGTTCGGTGAAGTTCCTATTATTCACGATAATAATGCGGAACTGACTGCGGGTACTTACAATGAAAAATATAAAGTGAGGCGTGAAAACGTGTATGAATACATTATAATGACGTTGGAGAAAGCGCTTGAATTGCTTCCGAAGCGGCAAGGTGAACTCGGTCGTATTGATTATTATGCGGCAGAAGCATTGATGGCTAAAGTTTATTTAACTCGCTCGGGATTAAACCAAAAAGGTACTCGCAATCAAGCCGATTTGGATAAAGCTGCTGAATTCGCTAAGGATGTAATAGACAATTCCGGTCGTCAATTGATGGAGGTATATTCGGATATCTTCCGGTTGAAAAACAATAAGAGCGAAGAATCTTTGATAGCATGGCATTGGACTGTATCTAGCTCTTGGACTTCTCAAAACACTCTTCAAAGTGATATTGCAATGGTCGGTTTCAGTGAATTCGGCGATTGTTGGGGTGGTTTTATAGGCCCGTCTGTCGATTTGCAAGATGCATTTGGTGTAGATGCTTTGAAAAGCCCCGAAGAACGCCATGATACGGATGTTCGTCGTAAAGCTACAATGATGATGCCGGGTGACGTATACAATTATTTTTGGACTGATAAAGGTGGCTTTGATTATTTGAGATTTATTTATGACACTGAATATGGGGCAGGTGGTCCCGGTGGCGCATTCCAGTCTAATACCGGCGCTAACTGTGTGAAGCATTTGTATGGTGATGCTTATGACCACAAGACAGCTTTAGGTATAGATGCTGACCGTATGGCAAGCGGTTTGAGCACACATATCCTCCGATTGGGCGACGTTTATCTGATTTATGCGGAAGCAGTATTGGGTAATGCGGCTTCTACTACGGATGCCAGCGCGTTGGAAGCTTTCAATGCCGTTCGCAGTCGTGGTAAGTTGGCTATGGAACCGTTGACTTCTCTCACTTTTGATGATATTTGGAAAGAACGGCGGTTGGAGTTGGCTATGGAAGGAGACCGTTGGTATGATTATGTACGTTTGTCTTATTATGATCCGAAACGTGCTACTGATGAACTAATGGCGCAACGGCGTAATGGATATTATGGGTTGGATGATCTATATAGTCCTTATTATGAATCAGGGGCATGGTCTTATGATCCGGATGAAATACGTTACGATGCGGATACTCCGGCTCCTAATGTTGCTGAAGGTAGTTTTACTTTGCCGTTTCCAACGGAGGATGTGGTATTTAATCCCAATTTGCAAGAATCGGTGGATGCAATAAATATAGACGTTCGTAGCGAATTTAGTTACTAATCTTAATACGAAAGAACAATGAAAAGTAAAAGATACATAAATTGGTTCATGGCAGTGGCTGTAATGGGAATAGGCATGGTCTCTTGTGAAGATGAACCGGATAAGTTTGAATTGAGCGGTGGAAAACCTACTATAAAATACATACGTATGCCTTCTGCCTCTGCTGCTGATTCTTTGATTGTGGGTGCATTCATGGATGCTGCAATTTGCCTAGTCGGCGATAACCTGAAAAGCATACAGGAAATGTATTTTAATGATCAGAAAGCTATCTTGAATACAAGTTACATGACTGAGAATACACTTATAGTGAATGTACCTGGAACTATTCCGGAAGTGGTTTATGATAAAATATTTATGGTGACGCGCGATAAAGATACCATAAATTACGATTTCAAGGTGTTGGTGCCTGGTCCTACGGTTAGCTCCATGAAATGTGAATGGGTTAATCCGGGTGAACTTGCTGAAATACGTGGTGATTATTTCATAGACGATCCCGGTCAACCGCTGACACTTAAAATTGGTGATACTAGTATTGATATTAGCAATTTTACCAAAAATACTATTTCGTTTGTGGTACCTGAGAATTTGGCGGAAGGTGCCGTGGAAGTTACTACTATTTATGGTGAAGTAACATCTAAATTCCACTACAATGATACTCGCGGTATGATGTTTGACAACTGGGGAGCAGCAGGTGAAACCGGAACGGGGCTGACTAACCATGGTTGGCATGCACGCGATATAAAGAAAGATGAATTCTCCTTAAGTGGTAGTTACATGGAATTGGGTGGTACAACAATGTCGGCTGATGGCGGATGGGCTGATGGAAACTTCGCGTTTGAATATTGGCCGGGTGACTGGAGCACTCCTCCGGTATTTGCGGGCACTGATATCTGTTTGAACGATTTGGTTAACTTTACGGATTTTGCGAATATGGCTCTCAAGTTTGAAATGTGCATTCCTGCTTCTAATCCGTGGATGGCCGGAGCAATGCAGATTATTTTCTCCGGAAATGATCAGGTAACTATACAGACAGCTAATAATACATTCTTTAATAATGATACGGGTTATCCGCGTGCTCTTTATCGCCCTTGGAGTGTTACAGGTAGTTATGATACGGCTGATGAATGGATTACTGTGACATTGCCTATTGCTTCGTCTTTTATATATGACCACAATGGGACAGATGCTAAGATACCGCTTACGGAAGCTAACTTTACGGGCTTGACAATCTTTGTATGGAGTGGTGGTGTAAATGGTACGGAGTGTAACCCTGTAATAAAGATAGATAACATTCGTGCTGTTCCCAATAAATAACCTTTAAAGATAATATAGATATGAACAAGATATATAAACATTCGGCACTCTGGATGATGTGCCTCATGCTCTTGGGTTGCTTGTCGTTTTTAGCTTGCGATAATGGAGATGAAGAAGATACCAACCAATATAAAGGTGGTATCAATTTGAATGTGTTTGGTCCCAGTCCTGTAGCTCGTGGTGGTCAACTTCGCTTCTTGGGTAGCGGAATGGATCAGATACAATCCGTGGCTATTCCTGGAGCCGGGGAGATTACTGATATAGAAATAATCAGTACGGATGAGATACGTATTACTGTTCCTCAAACGGCAGAGGTCGGATATGTTACTTTGAAAACTCCTACCGGGGAGATTACTACAAAGACCAAACTTACGTATACCGAACCTATCGGTGTGGAGACGGTCACGCCTAATCCAGTGAGACCGGGTGAGGTAATCACGATCAAGGGTGAATATCTGAATCTCATCAAAGAGATAATCTTCTTTGAAAATTTGCCGTTAGGTGCTGATACCGCTTTCATTGCACACTCACGTCAGGAAATTCAGGTGAAAGTTCCGATGGGGGCAAGAACCGGTGATGTGATTTTGGCTGATGCTTCTTCTGAGGATTCCGATGCGTTGCGCAATGAAATCATAATGGAGGATCTAATTATTATTTTGCCTTCTGTTGAATCGCCACTTGATTTGACTGCGAAAAAGCCAGGCGATGAAATTGTAGTAGAAGGTACTGACCTTGATTTGGTGAATGTTGTGAAGATGCCGAATGGTGAAGAAGTGGAATTTGTTTATTCTAAAGAAGGAAAAGAAACTATCACATTTGTACTGCCCGAAAATTCTATTGATGGTGCTGTAGTGATGGTTCCTGCTTCGGGGGTGGAAGTCGTTATCGCTATCATTGGTATGGCGTTGCCTGAAGAGGTGGTGGCGACCCCTGCAAGCGGATTGCGTGGTGGTGACATGATTACGTTGACGGGTATCAATATGGAACTGGTGACTACCGTTACATTCCCAAGTGTAGCTGATGCTGTGGAGCCCGAATCAAAGAGTGCTACAGAAGTGAAAGTGCAGATGCCTGATGCGGCCATCAGCGGTGAACTGTTATTGAATACGGCCAGCGGAGGTTCTGTGTCGGTAGTTATTGTTACCTTGAAACCGGAATTCGCGTCGTTTGCCAATGATGCAGTTTCTTTGGGTAGCGATATCACTATTAAGGGTAAGAATCTCGACTTGGTTGCTAAGGTGATTTATACCGGTGGTGCTGAAGTGGAAGTTACTCCGACTTCTGCCACAGAACTGACCGTTAATATGCCTACGGTGGGTAGTGAATCGGGTATATTGACTTTGGTAATGGGTAATGGAGAAACCGTAGAAACGGGTAGCCTTACCATCAACGCTCCTGAATTCTGCTACATTCCGGTGCTACCGGATGCGGATACCGAACTATATGGTGGCGAAATATTCACAATCAATGTGGAGAACGGTGATAAATTGACGGGAGTGGAAGTGGATGGTAAAGCGGTTCAATACCTCATCAATGATAAAACGCTTGTAATAGCAATACCTCAGTTGGCCAATGCCAATACGAAGGTGAAACTGATTTCTTCAAATGGTGGAATAGAGTATCCTATCGCATTTATTCCAGCTACCAGTATTAAAAACGAAGTGTGGAAGGGATTAGTTGATATTACTTGGAATGATGGTGGGCGTGTATTAATCCCAGCATCGGCTTTTGCAGATGTACCTGCCGGTGCCCGTATGGTATTGCATTATGCGCAGAAAGAAGGTGTATGGGCACAGGCTCAACTTAATTATGGTGATTGGAGTGGCGTGAATTTTACGGAAGGCGAATTTGTGTTTAACCAGACGTTGGTACCTACAGATCTTTATGGGAACTCATATACCAATCGTTCAACACCTTTGGTGCTGACGCAAGAAATTCTGAATAATATTCAAGCTAAAAAGGGTGATTCTGAAGGTCAAACAGGGCTGGGTATTATAATACAAGGATCTGACTTGGTATTCAGTAGCGTAACGCTTGAGTGGGAAATCTCTCTAGAAACCACAGTTTGGAAAGGTAATTTGGATATGGGTGCAGGATTGAGTGTGAACCATGAGATGAAACCGCCCTCCATGTTTGTAGATGCAGGTTTGAAGGAAGGCATGACCTTACGGTTCTATTTCGATATCTATGGAGATGATCCGAAGATTAAGCTGTACGATGGCCATTGGGGACCATTGTTTGGAGGTGGTGAAATTATTCTGGGTGCTGATGGTGTCCTTACATTGCCGGTAGATGCAGATTTGGCAACCAAACTGACTACATTGATCGATTGGGGTTACGGATTTGTTATACAAGGTAATAATTGTACGCTTACGAAGATTACGATTGAATAACAGTTCGGATTACAAAAAAATAATGTAATTATGAGTCCTGAACAATAAAATTATTCATTAAAACTCCCTTTGGCCTGACCTTTGAGGTTAGGTGAAGGGAGTTTTTTGAAAATTCAAACTGCTTCTAAATATAGAACGAAAAATATGAGACTTGAATTTGTGACATTGCATAAATGCATTGATAAACTGTTCGGTTGTTTCCTTTTGCTGCCTCTTCTCTATGCTTGTGGTGATAGGGACTCTTCACAAGAAGAACCGCAGATAGATGTTCCTCAATTTGTATTTAGTACGCCTGCAGATGGTGCAACCGATGTTCCTGATACTGACCTAAATGTAGTATTAACTTATAATCAGAATGTGACAGTTTCTTCTGTTGGGCATAACCGGATTACGGTTACAGGTGCAACGGTAGAGGCTGTTTCTGTCAGTCTTAAAAATGTAACTATCCGTTTGTCGGGACTAGAGAAAGAGAAAACTTATAGTCTGGTTGTCCCTAAGGGAATTGTTTTAGGGTCTACCGGAATGGAAGCATCGCAAGTGATGGTTTCTTTTTCAACAGTAAAAAAACCGGAAGTCATTCCTGTAGCTACCGAACTTTGTACCTCTGATCCTCTGCCGCAAGCAAAGAAAGTGTACGATTATTTGGTCAGTGTTTATGGTAGCAAAGCATTATCCGCTTCCATGGCTAACGTGAATTGGAATGTTGCTGAAGCAGACTTGGTGCATAAAGCTACAGGTAAATATCCGGCTATTGCTTTCTTTGATTATATTCATTTGGCGTGGTCTCCTGCCAACTGGATAGACTATTCTAATACCAAAGTGGTGGAAGACTGGTGGAATGCCAATGGGCTAGTTGGCGCAAGTTGGCATTGGACTGTTCCGGCAACAGAAGGTGAAACTGACCTCAATAAATATGCCTATGCTCCAGGTAATGGGAGACAAAATAATGAAGGGAATTGGACTACTACCTTTCGTCCCAAAAATATCTTTGTAGAAGGTTCTTGGGAGAACAAAACAGCTAAAGCCGATCTGGAAAAAATGGCTGGTTATTTAAAGCTATTGCAAGATAAAGGTATTCCTCTGATTTGGCGTCCGCTTCATGAGGCTGCCGGGAATATTTATGAATATAACGGCGGTACGGCTTGGTTCTGGTGGGGATATGACGGTGCGGAGACTTATAAAAAGTTGTGGCGTTATATGTTTGATTTCTTCAAAGAGAAGGGTATCAATAACCTGATTTGGGTGTGGACTACACAAACAGAAGATGCGGACTTCTATCCGGGTGATGAGTATGTGGACATTGTGGGACGTGATATCTATGGTCAGACATCCGGAGCGAATAATGCATCGCAGTATAATCTGATTTTTGATTCTTATTCGCAGAAGATGATAGCGTTGAGTGAGTGTGGTAATGTCGCAAAGTTTTCCGCTCAATGGAATGCCGGAGCGCATTGGTCATTCTTCATGCCTTGGTATCAGTATAATGCTACTACGCTGGTTGGTCATCAACACGCCAATGAGGCTTGGTGGAAGGATGCAATGAATCAGGATTTTGTTATAACCCGTGATCAAGTTCCTTCTATGGAGTAATCTTCCTTGCTATTATTCTGAATGAATTGAAATGTTGTAAGTAACAAAACTTACTTTCTGTTATCTTACCATATTCTTGTTTTCTTTTATATTAAAATTATGATTATTGATAGCAACTAAATACTTAACCCACATTGCATTAGTACC
>NZ_DBDF01000090.1:0-4896 GCF_002293435.1 Bacteroides sp. UBA939
TCCCGGGAGGAGGAGAATAGAGATACTCTTGCTAATCATTTATCATTTATCACTAATCACGAAACACTTAAAACGAAATCACCTTTTTATAAGAAGACTTCGGTTGAAGGTTGTCGTCAAACAAAAGCGGATAATTGCGCTGGCGGTTGCCACGACGACGGTCCAGCCATGTATCGCCATCATACAGATTCCAGAAGGTGACATTACGGATCACATTCTTATGCTCGCGCATCACGCGGAACAACATATCATACTGGGCTACCTGTATCGAGTCTGCCTCAGCTGTCAGTGTCAACTCTTCGGCTGCCTGTTCTGCGCTAAGCTGTCCGCCCTGTTCTCCGGTATTGATGCGGACATCAAGTTCGGTGATATGAATGTTGTCAACCACTTGGGAGTAAAGTTCGATAGCCTGTCTGAACTCATCTTCCGTGGGAGACAAGACGTTGTAATGCCCCTGCATACCGATGCCATGAATAGGCACTCCTTCCGCCTTCATGCTCTTTACCATATTATATATACGGTCGCGCTTCGCGGGATTGGTTTCGTTATAGTCATTATAGAAGAGCAGTGCTTTAGGATCAGCTTCATGGGCATATTCAAATGCCTTCTTGATAAACTCATCCCCTGCAATCTTATAGTAAGTAGATTGACGGTAAGGGATATCCGCTTCAGGATCATCCGTAATAGCTTCATTCACTACATCCCATGCATAGATAACGTCCTTGTAGCGGTTTACTATCGTATGGATGTGTTCTTTTAGTCTTGCGAACAGGACTTCCTTAGACACCAACTCACCATTCTCATCGTGATACATCCAGGCAGCGGTCTGGTTATGCCACACAAGGCAATGTCCGCGAAGGGCAATCTTATTCTCACGGGCAAAGTTTGCTATCCTGTCGGCATTCTCCCAGTTCCATTGTCCTTCTACAGGCTGTGTAGGCTGAGGCTTCATGTCATTCTCGGCGGTGATACTGTTGAAGTTGGCGGTAATCAGCGCCACCTGTTCAGGAGAATTGAGATTCGCCATGTTCAGGGCGCAACCGATAGTGAAATAATCGGTATATGCATCTTTCAGGTTATCAGGCTTCTTCGTTTCCTGAGTGCAACCGGTAATCGCTGTCGCCATACCCAGACAGCAGAGGGTCTTAAATAATACCTTCATAAGTTTAATTGCTTTTTTGTTATTTAATAGTTTCTATTTGACAAGGATATCATTCGCAGAAGTAGCATACAAACCAATCAAACTACCGGTAAAGCCACCTGCAACGTTGGTTGAGAGGATATCTCCGGACACTGTACCGCCCAACTGCACGAAATCAGCTCCATCTGCGGAATAACTGAAATTGTAATCATCTCCTGTAGCTTTCACTTGCAGCCGGATGGGGTTCTTTACGTCTATCTTTGTACTTGCAAGCACTTCAGACCTGCCTCTTTGGGTTCTTTCCAATACCAGGTAGAAGTCCTTGTCCTTTTGAGTTACCCCAAAGACGTAGTTGAACCGTTCGCTTTGCAAACAGGTGATACCTGCCAGGTCTTTTTCCGATTTCGGAGTATATTTAAGTGTGGCAGTGAACGAGAAGTTGCTATGCTGTTGCCTGTGGAAGAGTGTTGAGGTGGGCTTCACTTCCTTGATATTCACCGGGAACGGAGTAATCTGTAATCCTCCATCCTTCAGTACAGAGATAAACTCTTCACGAGGACCGCGCAAACCAATCCAACGATAATCCAACAGTGGAGAGGTGAAGTTGTCGGTGAACGTAAAGTTGCCATTGGGGAAGTAACCGTCTTTACCTGTTTTGTTTTCAACACCTGCAGGGGTTTTCAGTTTAGGTTCCATTGGGATAAGCCCATTCTCAAAGACAGGGAATTCACCGGACCAGTCAACCGGAAGGATAAACGTCTCACGACCGATGTTTACTCTGCCTTTCTCATTGGGACGGATTGCCAGGAATACGCCGTAGTATTTACCGTCGGGACCTTCTACCAAGTCGGCATGTCCTGCCCAGTCTACCTTATTCTGCCGGTTCTGATTCAGGTATCTCTGGCTCAGGATGGGATTGCTGGGAGCAGGAACATAAGGGCCTTTAGGGCTGTCGCTCACAAAGATGACCTCGCTATGCCAATCGCCTGTGCCACCTTCTGCACACATCAGGTAATAGCGGCCGTTCTTCTTATATATATGAGGCGCTTCAATCCAGATGGGCTTCTTGGATAAGTCCACTCCACCGTTTACTATAATCTGGTCTGTTCCCTGTATCACTTGGTCTTTCTCTACATCATACTCCCAGATCTTGATAACACGATGTCCTTCATAGATTTCCTCGCCCCTGTTCGGCGCATCGTTATGAACCACGTATGCTTTCCCGTTATCATCAAAGAAGATAGATGGGTCTATACCGCCAAAGTTCAACTTGACAGGGTCGCTCCAGCCTTTGAAGGGGTCTTTTGTCTTCACAATGATATTTCCAAAGTCACCGGCAAACTGAGTGGTAATCATATAGAACGTATCATTACTGGGATTATAGCTGATGCCGGGAGCATACACACCGGCGCTGATGCCAGTGTCGTGGACTTTGAGTTGCGAAGTACGGTCGAGCACATGCCCGATTTGCGTCCAGTTCACCAAATCCTTCGAATGGAAGATGGGTACACCGGGGAACATGGCAAATGAGGAACATACCAGGAAGTAATCGTCTCCCTTCCGGACAATAGCCGGGTCGGGATAACAGCCCTGGAGAATGGGATTAAAGAATTCACCGGCTTTCAACGGATTCTCGTTGTACACCTTATCATCTCCCTGATAAACCACTTGTGAGAACACCGGAGCATTCTTCACCTTCTTGCCCTTACTGCCCTGAGCAAATCCTACCATTGAAAACATAGCCATACAAAGGAAATATAGCATAATCCGCTTACTCTTTAAAAGCGTAAAACTCACTTTTCTCATTTCTAAATGCTAATTATAGAGTTATTATTTATCACTGATGTGGAAGTAATCGAAGTCCGCATAGCCGCCCGGAGTCTTCGTTGCGTAATTGAAAAGCCCGAAACGATAGCCCATAAAGTGCGGCATCGAATAAGCCATCTTAAGCTGGCTGCCTATCTTCGTCCACTTCTTGCCATCCAGGCTATAGTAGAAGTCAGCCACATCTTTCCGGTCGGTAAAGTCGCATTCGGCTTTCAGGAATACTGTCTCCCGGTTTAGTGGCAGACTTTCCACCTCTTCGGGCTTATCAGTCTGCGCACTCACCATAACAATCTTCTTTACCCCGTTTTCATATTTCACACCTACTAATCCATATTTCTTCTGAAGCAGGGAAAGCCCTGCGAAGTCTCCTTCTTTCATGCCGGATACATCGAGGGAAGTTATCCCTGAACATACCGGGCCGATTGTCCGCTGCGTCAGTGTGTTGCGGGCTTGCGTGAATTCATTGTCCAGTCGTCCGGTCTTCAGGCGCAGGTAGCCTTTACGCTCGCTGACCGACCAAAGGGTATTATCCGGTTGGTGGTTCCACTGCCAAACCAGCGGCAAGGGCGCATCTTTCTTCTTGCGTGTAAACTCATCCGAAGCTACAATACCCGGTATCAATCCTTTGCTGGCGGGCAGTTCCAATGCTTCAGGCACTTTCCCGTCAATGCCGATTACCGGCCAACCGTCTTTCCACTCCATAGGAACCAGGTAAGGAATACGTCCCACCGAACCGTTGTCGCGGAAAAGATAAGCAAACCATCTACCGTCGGGGGTATCTATCATGCCTCCCTGGGCTACACCTTTATCCTGCAAAGCTACTCTTCCTTCCCAGGGGCCGTTTATATTGTCGGCACGATGGATAACTACCGTACGCATTCCTCCCCTGGGCCAGGTAATGTTAAACAGATAGTACTTTCCGTTTACCTTGAACAGTTGGGAGCCTTCGGCGGGCAAACCTATCTTATCTCCCGACGGGGCGCTGGCATTCTCTATAAAGATTCGTTCTGTACCTTCTTTAACGCCGGATAAGTCTTCTTTCAGTTCGACAATACGCAGCTTGCCGCCACCCCAAATCATATAGATGCGGCCATCATCATCAAAGAACACAGTATGGTCGTGGTAGGAAGGCTTGAAGGTGTTTACTTTCCAGGGGCCTTTCTCTATATCCTTGGTACTGAAGATATAAGTCTTTCCGGTGGTCTGGGCAAAGGTTGTCACGTAATACATATTATTATGGTAGCGGATGCAACTTGCCCACGTGCCGCGCCCGTAGGTGTTTTTGCCATTAGCGAGGTTCATCTCGTCCATGTCTTCCAGGGTGTCGTAGCAATAGTTCACAAGCTCCCAGTTCACGAGGTCTTTGGATTTCATGATAGGTACTCCGGGAGTTACATGCATAGTGGTACTGCTCATGTAATAAGTGTCTCCCACCCGAATCATTGACATGTCGGGTACATCGGCATAAATCACCGGATTCTTAGCCGGGCCGGGCTGTGCAAAAGTAGCGGAACTATAGGCTACCATCACCAGCAGAAAAAGATAAAAACGATTTCGCATAACTATATTCTTTAATTTTATTAGAGTTCTAAAGAGAATATCTACCGACAGCAAATATACTGTATCGAGTTCAATAACCGCATATAATCACTTTACACATTCTTTCAATGGTATTACATCTTTGCCTTCGGTTGTTTCATTTTCATTCACTCATGTTACATCATACCTGTATGGCGCTCTGAAGGTAGGAAATACGATTAATGTTTTTCTTCAAATAAGGTATTGGCGGACTACTTAAAAATGATAGTTTAGCGAAGCGGAACTTCGCAATGAGTAGTGATAAGTGGTTAGTGAGTAGTGTTTAGCGATAAGTGAGTAGTGATAGGTGAGTAGTGATAAGTGATTAGTGATAAGTGTTTAGTGATAAG
>NZ_DBDF01000090.1:5039-5231 GCF_002293435.1 Bacteroides sp. UBA939
GAGAATAGAGATAGTCTTGCTAAACACTTATCACTACTCACTTATCACTACTCACTAATCACTAAACACTAATCGCTTATCGCTAAACACTAAACACTACTCATTGCGAAGCTCCGCTTCGCTAAACTATCATTTTGTAAATCAAGTGACACTTTGTATTTTTAATCGTCTGAGAATGCGTTATTTCCGCCC
>NZ_DBDF01000014.1 GCF_002293435.1 Bacteroides sp. UBA939
GCACCTAAAGTGACGAAGAACCGAAAATAGTTCATATTGAGGGGTACTATCTGTCTTTTTGAACATACGGCTTTTGTTTTTTGATGTCACAAGATACGAAATAACTATCTGATAACAATGAAGTCAACGAACTTTTATAGTGAGTAATAATATTTTTAATTAACGAATAAACGTCCATGATTTTTTAAAGTGGACTCATTTTTATTTATAAATACGTTTGGAGATACTCATTATTTTCCCGCAGGGAATAAGAGGCGGGCGATTTACATTTACAGGTGTTGACATAGTACGAGAAACTGTTACACTTACTGTGTTTTTCCGTTGGGTATCTGTATTAAAATTACCTATAAAATCTGACCATTTATTCCTATCTATCAACAAACAACAAAATTAGACCACAATAATTCATTTTAAATAGTCAATAGAAATAACAACCCATTTGTTTTGGCGTTTTTCCAATCCGTAAATTATCTTTTTTATCGGACTATTTATATCTTTCTCTTTGAAACAAACAACCGCACTATTACTTGTTATTGTTTCTTCTATATCATAGTCGAAGTACTTGAAAGTATTTGTAAATTTTTTATCCCTGCCAAGACTGTGTTGGAATTTTATAAAACTTTTCCAATCTTCCATAGGATTTTCTGCCCCCCTTTTTGAATACACCTGTATTACATCTATATACTGCATTGCTTCATCAAAGGCTAAACATTGTTCTGCCGATTCCAATTTTACAACCGTCACGAATGGGGTTTCTAAAATTGCGGTTCTATTTTCAGCACAAGAAAACATCATCAGTGCAGACATGATTATTATACAATGTAATTTCGAATGTTTATTTTCCATAATACTCCAAATAAGGTTTAGCAACAACAGATTTAGGCCCACTTATATTTGTAGCCCCAGGCAGCTTCATTGCAGCATTATACAAATTATTCGGTGCTACAACTCTTGTATTTTTATACAGCAACCTCAGAGAGAAAGGAACTTTTACAAATTGGCTAGCATCTAATGCTGGAAATGCCTTTTTTAAAGCATTTTCAGCAAATGTAGAGCAGTTGAATTCACTGGCATTATACATTTTACCCGAATTTGCCGTGCCGGAAGCATAGCCCTTAATTTTTACATCTTGGTCATAATCTGTATCTATTTGCACAATTCCATCGGCGGCTCTACCTTCCGCACTAACATTTCCACTCCTCGAGCCTGTTGGATCTTTTCTCATTAAATCGGATATACTATTAATTTTTATACCTTTTGAATAATCTGATTTTACATTACTTTGAAGTTCACTCATTCCTACTTCATCATTTGGCCACAAATCGTAATATGTCATAGTTCCATCTTTGACCATTTCGTAGGTATAATTCCCTTTACTATCCAAAACTGGTTTCCCTTTACTATCCATCACTTTTTGTAGTTTATAATTATCTACTGCAATTCCAGCATGTCCTGTTTCATTATCTTTTGAAAACCAAATAAGTAAATAACTATCTCTACCATCTGGGTCAATACGATTCATCGGATTATTATCACAATAAACATACGGACTCACCGAGTAATACTTCTCCGCCAACGGATCAGGCGTTGGAAAACGCCCAATCACCGGATCCATTTGCCTCTTCTCGAAATCATACCAATTCAGCCCCTTCTGCGTATCCAGCTCCTTTCCTCCGAACTTGTATGGTTGCGACGAAGTCTGCGTCCCTTCCGTGAATGACATCCCGTATGGATAGTAATGATTACTCTGAACAATCGTCCCACTCTCATTAGCAACCACCCGATTATTACCCAAATGGTCAGTCAGATAGAAGTAATACTTTCCACCCTCAATGTAACCACCATCAATAAGGATGCTCTTCAAGGTATTGTTTTCATAGATCACATTCCCACAATAATCCGTCTTCTTTCCGCTAATATTTGTTTTCAACTTCCGTCCGTCAGCCGCATACATATACGTATTCGTCACCGAATTAGAAGAAGCGGATATTGTCAAGGAACGAGGCAAATTTAGTAAATTATACGATATCGTGTCTATTCCCTTATTCAAATCTTTAGCCAGCCTTCCGTTTCTATCGTAATAATACTCCTTGGAAGTATGGGATTTATCCTTGAAATCCATCGAAGCGGAAAGGCTCACATTCACTCCTGCGTCCTCAACCTTTATGAGCTGGTTACCCGAATAAGTCATCGTTAGGCTGTCAATAAGACCGTAGTTGACTTATCCTGTCCTGTTTTTCCCTTCGATCTGACTTTTCAGGANNATAAATGTAAGTATTTCGATATCGCACTATCAGCCTGATATTTACCAATTTTCGTTCGCGTATCTCCGGTCAAGCGGACATCCGGACAGAAATAACGCATTCTCAGCCAACTAAAAATACAAAGTGACAAACTGACAACTCCCTTAACTCCTGTAGCCTGAATAATGAACCTTTTTGGTTTAATATGATTATCCGCATGTATAGTGCTAACTGAGAATTTATGTTTGAACACAGAGGTACAGAGATACGGAGTTTTATTTTAAGCATAGAATATGGATGAGGGAACTTATTGTTTAAAAATCACGCACCGGAAGTTTCATGTAATCATTAGAGTTTACATAAATTAGTTTTTGTATGCCCATGGCTTGATTTTAATTCTCAGATTATGCTAAGCAGCACATGTAGCAAATATACGTTCCACAAACGAGTTGGCTCTGAGACGACATTCGTCTTTGACTATTCTCATTACCTTGGCACTGCCGATGGCATGTTCCACACGTACCCTAATGCGGGAGACTTCCGTGTTGAAGTCCTTTTGTCGGGCAGAGAGTTCTTTTCCCTTGCTTTTCTTGACAGGCTGTATGATCGTTACCCCTTCAGGGGCGTAACCCTGATATCTGGTATCCTGATACAAGGTACAGGGAACAGGAAAGGAATACATATTATCAGCCATCTTCTTATCGTGCATTTTCCCGGAAACGGTCTGGCTCACGAAGAGAATCAGGCAGGATACGGTGGTTATGACGGCATTCTTGACCGTATGGCGTTTCTTCTTCCCGCTGTATTTCTCTTTCTGTTCATCATAGTCTACCGGACGGGGAATTTCCCTCTCGGTACCGTCATGGAGCAATACAGGCTCAGAACCCTCCTTCGAGAGTTCACAAAGGCGTTGAAAAAGTTCCTTATCGGTCTGTGCCAGCATAAGACCCATTGTCTCAAGGCTCAGATGAAGGATGTGGGTCAGGCAATGAACAAAAGTGTTGCAATGCTTCTGACCCATGCCAAAGCTGGCGGCATGGTACTCCTGAAGAGGATTGTTCTTCAGATAAACAAGGATGAAGAAAAGGCGCTCGCTCACATCAGGAAGAGGGCTGTTCTTGTAAATACAGAAACTGCGACGGTTGCTACGACGTTTGCCGGTCATCTCATATTCAGACAAATAATCGTCATGTGCCGCCTCGAAGAAAGGAAGCAGACTGGAAAACTGGGCATGGTTCATGCCAGTCAGGGAGCGGAAACTCTGGGGGTTATCTTTATGGTCGGTATAATTCATGCAACAAAGATACGCGCATACGCGATAAATAGCAAATCTAATTTACATTAACTCTATTATATTTATATATGATATTCAGACAATAACTACTTACAGGCCTATGAAATTACTTCTGCAAGGCTCTGCTACAGGCTAAAGACTGGTTCATCGTGTTGCTGCTGCCGATAAGATATTGTAATATTGTTGTTTAAAAACGAATATAACATCAAATATATACAAAAAAATCTTCAAATATATGTTGAAAATAGAAGAAATATATTACTTTTGCGCTGATACAAAACCTGAAGGCACATGAGAATATCTGTTACCATCATAATTGCTATACTTTCCTGGATACTCACAGGATGCGGTAAATCACCATCTGCCAACGGCATGTTGTTGGATGAAGCGGAGGCACTCATTGAAGTAGCCCCGGACAGTGCATCGAACATTCTGAAAAGCATCCTTCTGCCGGAAGCTATGGACGACAGAGCATTTGCGCGTTGGTGCATGTTGTCGGGTATGATAACGGATAATCCCCTCAATAGTATACTGCCGACCTCTCAACTGGAGAGGGCTTATGACTGGTATTTTTCACATGGCACCCCCACCGAACAGGTACAAATTTCAATTTTCCTGGGACGATCCTACGCTGCGGAGGGTGATTACGACAAAGCAATGTTGGTATATACTGATGCCCTCGAGATTGGTGAAAGCAATGAACTCAATAATCTGGTGGGGTATACATATAGTTATATGGGCGATTTGTACAAAAATAAATTCATGCGGATAGAAGCCATCAAGAAATACGAGGCCGCTGCCGATTATTTCAAGAAAGAAAACAATACCGATAGCTACGCTTGTGCGTTAAGAGATATGGGACGCGAATATGCACGTATAGATTCAACATCACGTGCTCTGGAAATTCTATTCCTGGCTGATTCAGTGGCTGCCAATACCAAGAATATCCGTATTTCCTCGAGCATAAATAATACCATAGGAAACATCTATGAAATGCAAAACGAATATGATAAGGCTGAGAAGTACTTACTCAAATCGCTGATGGGAGGGGGCACAATGCCCAGCCGCATGGCGTTAATCGACCTGTACATCACAACAGGTTCTATAAATAAGGCAAAAGAACTGTTATTTAAAATTTCGCAAGATGATCCACAGGAATGTAATACATATAGCTTCAAATATTTATCTTATCGAATCTATAAAGCAGAAGAGAATTATAAAAAAGCCCTTGTTAATCTGGAAGAGCATAAGAACATCACAGATTCTATCATATACGCCGATGCCCAATCTAAAATACAGGATATTGAAGCCAAATACAATCTTCTTAAAATACAGGAAGAAGTAAACGAGCTGAAAAACAGGCAGAAAAAATATATCTTCATTTCAATTATTTGCATTTTAACCTTATTGCTGGTGATAGTAAGTTTTATGTTCTATAGAAAGAAAGCAAAAGAAAAAGTAGAAATGCACCAGGCAGAAGTAGACAGGATGAAAAAGAAGTTGCTGCATGATTCATTTTTATATCAAGAACTGACACGTCTGATTAATCAGAAAATACCGAACAACAACAAATCATTAATAACCGCGGAACTATGGAATCTTATTGAAAAAGAAATAATCACCATTTATCCCAAGCTTCATACCTATATATATGAGAGGCAGAACCCGAAACTGGCACCATCCGATTTTCGATACTGCTGTCTCTACTTGTGCGAATTCGGTGCCAAGGAAGAATCAAAGTTATTAGGCATTGCTCCGGATTCTGCCCAAAGGAAACGTCTACGGCTCAAAGATAAACTGAATATATCATTGCCTGCTAATACATCGCTATGCGAATATTTGATTAAAAACATACGTTAATACCCCTGCTTGTTGTTGGTTGTCCTTGTGTTGTCCTGTTGTTTTCTTCTAACTCGCTGATAATCAATGCTGGCTTGTCCCCCTGAAAATGGATATTTTGCTTGTGTTTATTCTCGTTTTTCTGTAATTTTGATGAAAAATATTTAAAGTTATGAGAGCGCTAAACATTGCATTATTATTAGTTGGTATTCCATTCATGATAATGGAAGCCAAGAGTTTATTAAAGGATAAAAGTAAAACCATATCTTTTAATAAATGGGAGGATCAACCCAAAAGAACATTTCCTTTTTCTATTCCTATAGAAGCTATCCTTGATGAAAGCACTATTGAATTACGTTTCCTGCAGAACGTAGACGAACAGGTTATCTTCCAGGTAAAGGATCTGTATGGGAATATAATACTTCAGGACATAGTAGTTCCCGTTGAGCAGGAGATTCACACGATTGATGTAAGCGGTCTCGAAGCCGGAAGTTATGAGTTGTTTTATATAGAAGGGGGTCTGATTCTCTTTGGGGAGTTTAATATTGAATCTCAAATTCCGTTTGAGTAATTCGTAAACTATTTCTTTTAACTATGGATAGAGAAAATAGCGGAGACACTATAAGCGGCAGATGTTAATTGAATATTTTACGAACTATAAATATAAATAAAAAGGAGCAGAATGATGGCTGTTTTTAATCTTAGCAGGATTTACTTGCATATCATCTGCTCCCTAACCCCATAAAAAGGAGGCGTGGCAAAGATACACATTTAGTTTTTAAAA
This sequence comes from Bacteroides sp. UBA939, assembly GCF_002293435.1. Taxonomy (GTDB): domain Bacteria; phylum Bacteroidota; class Bacteroidia; order Bacteroidales; family Bacteroidaceae; genus Bacteroides. The sequence goes on from NZ_DBDF01000014.1 coordinate 6,161, forward strand.
GACAATACGTTTGTCTGCTCGTTGAAAGGATACATACGAAGATTTTATATATAGTAAATATCCATAATTAAAATCAGAGATATTATGAAGAAGATTTATTATCTCATGTTAGCGATGCTCATATCGCTCTCTGTTGCAAGTTGTACAGATGATACAGTGTACGAAATGGAAACCGACCAAATGGCTAAACAAGAGGAAACCCCATTTGCTAAAGATGCAACCTTCCTCTTGAAGAAGGATTTTGCCACCGCTTTAGCAAAAGTTCTATCCGAAAGTATGGAGGTTAGAGGGCTTATCAAAGAAGAGGCATTAAAGAAAATCAACTATGATTTTGATGTAGTCTATTTATTGATCAAAGACAAGAAGTTGAATAATGGGAAGACATTGGAAGGTCTTCTTTCAGAGCACTTGGACATCAATCGGTTAGCTTTGATTGAGCAAAAGTTGCCGACATTGACTGTATTTGTACCATCATTACCAGAAGAATCATTTTCTGCTGGATCTTGGGATACAAGTACGGAAATCCCAGCAGTTGCTATTAGTACATTTGCAATGAATGACGTTCCAATAGTTAATTCATGTGGCAATGATTCGATCATTCCTTCACACCTAATACCTAAATATCCAATTGTAGTTGTTAAGGAAAACGAGAGAATTGTAACGTCTACTTTCACACGTTCTTCAGACCTTCAGGCAAATTCGCACCTTACAATTCCAGTAAACAAATCAGGTGTTCAATTGCAATTTATCAATGATTCGTTTAATAACCTTGAAAATAAGATAACTACAAGAACTGGGACTATAACACTTGCTACCCCATCTCCGGAAATACCTCAAGACATGCAAAAAGTATTTGATGCGTATGACAAATATCAAAACACAGATGGGTGGCAACGAGATTATGTTTACTACGACATTAGCCCCACTAATGATCGTGGAGTAATTAAAAATGAATATAAAGAATTCTTGTGTTCATTCAAGATGTTAGGCTCATCACCTAGAAGCGCTTATGATAAGATTAGCAAACCATCAGATGATGATCCACGTCCTTACAAGGGAAGACCTATTCCTGATCGAACTGATCCAGATCGTCGTAGCTGGAATTGGACAGATGGAGAATTTGAATTTGAGATGAAAATAAATGTTGGTACAACACATCCAAATGGTAGTGAACAAATTGTTTATTTTGGAGCTCAACCTTATGAGCTTTTTTTAACGAGAGATGTGAACTCCGAGAGAGACTATGTTGATTGGGTTGTAGACAGTTGCTTAACATATAGATTATCCGTTCCTTTGTTTACATGGGATTTGGAACATTATAGCCCCATTATCAAGATTACTATGAGTGAAATTGACAATCCAACAGTAGTCGAATCAGTGGTTGAAACAATTTCAGAATTTGCGGGCAACTTTGAACTGTCTGGAGGAGTTCCAAACAAAATAGGCATGAAGTTTGGTGCATCAGCAAAGAGAACAGAAAGATTATCTTATAGGCAGACGACTACGTATGGTAATGATAATTTAGGAGAGTTGTATATCAATTTTGGTGACCCCATTTTGTTGGGGAATGAAATGGTTGATCTTGGTTCTTCGTATATGAGGGGAGGTAGGGTACAGCATAACTACGACTATCAACCTCCATATAATAGCACATATTATACATATTGGTATAAAATAGAAATATCACCTAAAAAAATGTATTGATATAATCGCACCGTGCTTGCGTAAGTAAAGCGCGGTGCGGTTTCATTTCTTCAAAATAAATTTCCCAGGAAATAGCAATACATCTACTATTATTACGTTTTATAAATACACATCTCTATAAAACCCCATTGATATGAAACAAATCTCATACATGCTTCTTACAGCAATCTTCCTATTCACTTCCTGTAACAAAGACGAATCGCTAGGTTTGGAAGTGGAAGAGCCAAGAGTGATTGAAATATCGGTGCTATACGAGCCGGAAAACGCTTCTCGTAATACCCGACTGCCAGACAATGGAGCGAAGGTCTTTATCTACTATGAACCCAATTTGGCAGGAGACCCTGTAATCTTTGATCAAGGAAACCTCACCAATATATATACCGGTGCGCTCCTTTTCCCACATCAGGTATTAGAAACCGACAAAGATGGGCGCCTTACTTTTACTCCGGAATTTGATGATAAGGAGTTTTTGGTATTTATTGAAAGTCATCATTATCCCGGGCAGGTGACTTCCAAACTCTTCCCTTCTTTTGACATAAATTACAAATGTACTTTTTTGTTTCTCGACTTAAGCTCTGACTGACTTCGTCTTGCACTGTGCCTAAGTTGGACTCATTAATACAAGCTTTGCATGAAGGAAGTCACAATATGCTATGGTGATTATGACAATAAATTCTGTTCCGGCTGCGAATAAAATTTTGGTGCGGCTACCCTAATAATCTTATTCTGAATTATGCTATATTAAAGGCATTCATTATCTTTGTGCCATTATGAATGCAGATGTCAGAACATTTAAGTTTAAATCCCTTAGTATTATGAAACATATAGTTTTAATATCTATTTCCGTTGTAGCCCTCGTTTTTGCGAGCTGCAATGAAAGTACCCGCAAAGCGGCGGATACAGCACACGAGGAAAGTGCGGTGGTAAAATTGAACCGCGAAGAGATAAAAGCCGCTTCGTTCGATGATTTATTCAAAACAATCGAAGCAAAGGATGTAAAGGAGGATATTTTCACTCTCATAAGCGAGGATTTCTCCATACTGACAGCAGGAACCCCATCGCATTATAACTCGATGGTTGCCGGTTGGGGCGGTTGGGGTATTTTGTTTAATAAGCAAGTGGCATTTTCTTTTCTGCGCTCAAATCGTTATACGCTCGAACTAATACGCAAGGAAAATAAATACACCATGACTTTCTTCGACGAAGAGTATAAGGAGGATATTATGAACTTTGGTAAGTCGTCCGGCAGAGATAGCAACGAGAAAATGACAACTACCTCCCTGACTGCTGTACAAACGCCTTCGGGTAATATGGCTTACAAGGAAGCTAAACTCATCATCGAGCTTGATTTATTTGAAGTTACTACCGTTTCTCCTGATGACTTCCGAACCGAAGATGCCCGCAAATTCATTGTTGATGCCCATGCAGAAACAGGCGAGTATCACAAGATGGTATTTGGTGAAATAAAGAATGTCTGGGAACGCAAATAACAGATAAAACAGGCGTGAACGAGATATACGACTTCTTAAATAAGAACAGGGATATTGCTTTTGCAACTTTCAACGTCCATTGATTCGTTTAAATGTACAAGCTGATGCCGTAAACAGGGCATCAGTATTATTCCTGCAACATCTTTTCCGCCCCAGAAGTCAATCAGCCAATTTGCTGAGTCTACGTTTTCAACCGCTTTTTCGTCCAGAATTCGTTGAAGTTTTTCTTTACACACCTTACGTTTCATTTCTCCTTTACTTAATTTACGGATAATGTTTTCCGTGTTTCGTCCTACAGTAATCCTATATGCTTTGAGTTCTTCTATATTTACAAGTAAAGACATTTGCAGAATTTCATTTGCATCCAGCGAATTACCGGTATGCCGAATTGGGGAGTTGATTTTTGAAAACCAGTTATCTTTTTCAAATATCTGCTCTGTTCCGGCAACCAGTAAATTCATTGTAATATCCTCAATTCGAGTAGAATGCCAGATTCCGTAAAGAATCGTCCGCCCTTTCTTATTAACAGCTTTTCTCGCCGTTTCTTCATTTATACCATTCCATAATTTATCTTCGAATGTAGTACTGTTTATACCTGACATTTCAGAAGCATAAACCATTTGGTGAAGATCAAGGATTAGTTCTTTTGCTTCTTCCAGACATTCATTCTTCTTTATGATTGAACGTAGTTGCTTCAATTTATCAGACCATTCGCGCTTATCCATGCCTTCGTTTATTTGACTTTTATACTCTCTATACTATCCTCCTTAATATCGGTTTCGCGCTCGAAAGATATTGCTGGGAGGAAATCTTATCGCTCTCGGCTATATCTAAAGCACGCGAAAAAAGTGCCACCAACTCTTCATTCAACCCTACTTCAAGCACTTGATTTTCTTTCGAGAGGAAGCCACCCTTCAACATGTTATCAATGATGGATCCTTCAAAACCGATGTAATATTCATTCCATCCGGTCTGTTGATATGGATGATAAGTATGCCATTGTCCCGGAAAAACAACAATAAGCCGGCCCTTGCACACTTGTTTTTCAGGAGTAATTTCCGAAGTGAACAAGCCCCGGCCTTTAGTTATATAAACCAACTGATATTCACGCAAGACGCGCCCTTTCTGCGCATTAAAGTAATAGCCCGACGGATGATCCCTTAAAGGATAAGGAGAATTAGGCTGGATAGACTGAAAACCAACCGTATTTACCCACAGACCAAACTTTCGATCCATATCATTTACTATCAGATACTTGAATTCAACCCCTGAATCATTATAGTTCTTAGTCATATCACATGTTCTTGTACAATGAATTGGGACAAAAGTAGAATTTATTTGCGAATAACACTATTTTTTCACAACTATCTTGTCATATTGTTCTTCAGCTTTTATTTCCGTGTATTTAGGTGCATCGATCATCTCGATAAGCGCACGCAGTACAGGGCCTTCGCCCATGGGGTCATTTTCTTGTGTAGGACGATTATAGTAATATGCCAGAGAAGGTATTATTCCGGTTCCTACGCAAATAGATGTGACGTCGCCATTATCGGAAATCTTCTTCATCATACCTTTCAAACCTTGATCGGCCACGTAAATGAAGTCGGGATGCAGCCAACCCTCTTTTACACCGCGGGCAATGCCGAATACAAACATGGCTGTGCCGGTAATTTCTTCATAAGAATCTTCCCTGTTCAGCGATTGATGCCAAAGACCATTCTTACCCCGGTAACGGGCTATGCCGCCGGCTTGCTGACGGAAGTTCCGGATAACTGCTTCGATATTTCCGCCCGTTCCAGTCTTCGGGCGGAAATATCGTATTCTCAGGCGGTTAAAAATACAAAGTATCACTTTGCTTTAATATTCATCACCGGCCTGATAGCATCAATTACCGTTGCCGTATCTTTGATGGCTTCCATTATTATGTTCTTGTCCTTGTAGGCCATTGGCGACTCATCAAGGGTAGACCGGCAAACTGAGGTGGAATAAATGCCTTCCATTTCTTTGGAAAACTCTTCCATGTCCAGGGTGCTCAATGCTTTGTTTCGCGCTAATACGCGTCCGGCGCCGTGTGGGGCGGAGTAATTCCAGTCCGGATTACTTTTCCCTTCGCAGATAAGTATTCCATCGCGCATGTTGAAGGGAATAACCATCTTTTCGCCGCTATAGGAGCGGATGGCGCCTTTACGGATTATCCAGTCGGTGGTATCTATAAAGTTATGCATTGAATAGACGGAGTCTACTGCATGGTAATCGGCTCCTAAGTCCTTGAATATAGCTTTCGACATTGCCTTGTGATTAAATTGAGCATAAGTTTGGGCTATGACCATATCCAGTAAATAGGCATACATATCGTTTCCTTCGAGCAGGTATTCCTTTTTATCGACTTTATATCTTACTGCGAGTTCTTCCAGTTTCTGCGGGATGTCAGAAGTTGGCAGCGTGTTTTTGATTATTTGCTTGAACTCATTGAAGTATTCCTGAGTCAGCCCCCGTTGTGCAAGCATCTTCTTGGCATGATAGTTACAGACTTTTAAGCCGAAGTTTCGCGAACCGGAATGGATAGTTAGATAATGTGCCCCGTCGTTTGCGGATTCGCCGACTTCGATGAAGTGGTTTCCACCACCTAAGGTTCCTATCGAATAGTAAAAGACGTCTTCTTTCATGCCAATCTTTTTGCAAAGAGCGGCAATGTAGGCTTTATCTACAGGCGTTTTATCTGCGTAGTCTTCATCCGCGCACTCTTTAACCACATAGTCTTTATCTGCATACTCTTTTTCTGCATAGTCTCTATCCGCGCAGGCAGGAACATTCTCTTTACCGGAACGTTTTGTCCACTCCCCGAAACGTTTTGTCCACTCCTGCCGGAACAGGGCGATATTCCTGTTAACTTCTTCAAAATAGGATTCTACCCACCAGTTATCATAGTTCTTTTCTCTTCGGATATTCATACCCATTGGCACGGAACGTCTGATGGCGTGGTCTAACGTTGGTAACTGGTCAGCCTCAATACGCTTATTCAGCTTGTGCGTGGTAACCGAACAGCCGATATCGACACCGATATAATTAGGATTGACCATCGTCGTCAGTGGCATGGTAAATCCGATGACGATTCCTTTGCCCACATGAGTATCGGGCATAATACGAACCGGTACTCCTTCTGAGACTTCCTGATTCAGGATACTCTGAACCAACTCAATGGCTTCTGTCTCTACATCGTCAATGAAGATTTTACAGTCTTTGTTGTATTTTCCTTTTAATTCTATCATAGTTTCACTGTTATTTATATAATACTTCCCTCATTTCCACCAATACCCTTTCTGCTCTTTCTTTATTAGGAGCATCGGACAGTGTGGATGTTAGACAATACGATTCTATACTTTTCATTAATTCATCAGCCATAATTAGCAATTCATCATAATCCATATTACCGGCTTTTATATCGAGTAGTTGTTCTCTGTTTGAACGTTTTACATTCAAAGTCCCGTCTCGCAATATTTCTTCAGCCACTTGCAACAAACGTATGGTATGCATCATATTCTTTGAGTCATAGTTTTTGCCGTGGTTCAAGTTCGTTTGGTAACGAGTATCGTTCCGTTCTTTAACCCAATCCCAATACTCTTTATACTCTTTACAATAGAGCGAATATGCTTCCATGTTCCAAAATAAATAGGCAAGAGCCTGCTGTCCTTTGGGTATAGATGATAATGATACTTCGTTTGCTGTCTCTTTTACTGCTATACCGTGATAATCAAGATTGTTTTCAACATCATAAAACAGCGCATACATACCTTTGGCATGAGAAATGGAAGATAAACCACAACGCTCTTGAATATAATTTTTCCTGCCAAGCCATTCTTTTATGGGAACAGGTTGATAGTTATCCATTATGTAGCAGAAATCTAATATAGTCTTACACTCTTTATCCATTGGGTTCACAACTTTCTTTTTATACCCTCTTGCTTTCCGTATCTGTGTTAAGGCATACCCGGCAAAGGTGTCTTTACAAAGTTTAGATAAGAACATACCTATATTCAACTTATCCATTAACGGATGCTTATATAATATACAATCGTCAGGCGAAGCCAATAGTTCCAGTATATTCGGATTGTTTTTACATAGCAATTCTATAAAGCGTCCCAGTTCATAATATACTTCGTCATTAGTTTCATTACTTATCTGAGGTATGTACTCCAATCCAAAAAACAAGTTCCTGGGTAGATAAAACACTCCTTTTATATCGGTATCCGATTGTGATGTAGCTAATCCGTATGCTTTACTTCCACTTATGGACTCAAAAAGCAATAATCCTCTGTCTTTAATTTCCTGTATCGTCATTTTATAATCGTTTTTCTGAAAAGTTCATTAGCATCTCTTACATCAAAAACTTTTCGTTCCATCTGCTGTGAAGCCTCCATGCAGTAACTGAAAGTATGCTCTATCCATATCTTTATGTCTTGATCTGTTTCTATCAGACAACTTTCATTGGCTGTCAATTTCAAATCTATCAAAGATAAAACCTTTTTGCGTAAATGGTTTGATAACAAATCCATTAATGAGAATATATTCATTGGCGCTATTGTATCATGCTCAGCACACCATAGGGCAGCGAGTAACGAACGAAGCACATAAAATAACTTCTTTATTTTTATTTCTTCCTCTTGCATGGTCGCCATTGCACCTTTAGCTATCCCCAAATAATGGTGTATGTTGCTGCGAGAGCAAAAACAGTTCTGACAAAGCTTCCACAACTCATCACTAATTGCTTTATCTATTCTGTATATCACAGGAGATTGTAACCACTCGAACGGTGTTGTATTCGACTTGACTATCAACTGTAACACTTTTAATATATCCCAACCATGTATATCCAACTCATCATTTATAGGAAAAGACAGATGGTCTTTTTGAGGATATATCGTCAGATAGTCATCAAGCTTCCGCATATATATAAAACGTATGTCATAGTCACTGTCGGGAGAAGGAAAGCCCCATGCCCGGCTACCTGATTCACATGAATAAAGTATCTCTATTTTATGACTCTGTTCTATATCAGTCAGTTTTTGCTGTATAGTTGTTTTCATAATTCTTCTTTTTTTTAATACGGCAAAGATTCAGATACAGTTGCGCAGTGTTTTTGCGTATCTGAATTTATTTTCATATTTTTGAAGAAAAAAATCATTTTATCAGTATGCCGGTCAATCGAAATGCCCTTATCCGCTATAAAACAATAGACGCTTGCCTTCGTAATAAGTACAGGCAATGGACGCTTGAAGACCTGATTGATGCCTGTTCTGACGCCTTGTACGAGTACGAAGGCATAGATAAAGGTATAAGCAGGCGCACGGTGCAAATGGATATCCAGATGATGCGCAGTGAGAAACTGGGTTACAATGCGCCGATTGTTGTTTATGACAACAGATATTACAGGTATGAGGACGAGGATTACAGTATCACGAACACGCCACTGTCTGAACAGGACTTGAAGACGATGTCCGAAGCGGTCGAAGTGCTCCGCCAGTTCAAGGGGTTTTCCGGTTTCTCGGATATGGGCGATATCGTTAGCCGGCTCGAAGATCATGTTACTTCTGCCAAACAGAAGACGGTGCCGGTGATAGACTTCGAGAAGAATGAAAGTCTGAAGGGGCTGGATTATCTGGATACGATTTACCACGCTATCATCAACAAGCAGGTTCTCAGCTTGCAATACCGTTCATTCAAGGCGCGTTCTGCCAGTACATTCTGTCTCCATCCGTACTTGCTGAAGGAGTATCGTAACCGCTGGTTTGTGTTTGGCAACCGTAAGGGGAGTCTGGTTAACTTAGCGTTAGACCGGATACATCATATTGAAATAGCCGAAAAGGAGGGGTTCATTGAAAACAATTTGTTTGACCCTCAGACTTTCTTTGACGATTTAGTGGGGGTTACAAAGAACATGGGGATGAAAGCGGAGACTGTGCGCTTTTGGGCGGACAGGCAGAGTGCACCTTATATTATGACCAAACCTATTCACAAAAGTCAGAAACTGATAGAGACAAAGGGGGATGGCTCCATGGTATTTGAAATACATGTAGTTATCAATCAGGAGCTGCAACGCGAGTTTTTTGGATTTGTGGATAGCATCGAGATATTGGCTCCGGAGTCTTTGGCGGATTTTATGCGTTGGAAGTATGGGTTGGCTAAGGAGAGGTATGGGGCTGTACGTTAAACCTTAAATGGCAATTCATGCTTGAACACAGAGGCGCAGAGTTTTTTCGATACAATGTAGTTGCCCTCTCTGTTAATAAACACAAGTAGAGTTTTTAAAGAATATGCCCAACGTTTTTAAAAAACGTGGGCAACGTTTATTAGCAGCGGAAAAGAGGCTTTAAAACCTATCACTAATATATTCCTGCGGAAAGAAAAGCTCCGTATCTCTGCGCCTCTGTGTTAAAATATAAATTCCCATTGATATGATATAGTAAAGCTGCTACGAATAATCGGTTAGCAAAAAAGAATATAAATGTAACTCCTGAATTATCCTTCATAATCTCACTCCCATACTTAGCCTATCTCACTATACGACTGAGATACCCTCAGTCGTATACTTAGGGTATCTCAGTCGTATACTTAGACTACCCCCTCTCAGAATGCATTCCGGATGGGATTTAGAGCAAGCACGAAGCGAAGTAAATTATCTTAATAGAAAATCAAATTTTGCCTGTGTCGGAAGATATCACCATAACCGGTTAGGCACTTTATTTTCGCAGCACCTGCTTTTACCTCAAAAACTAAAACAGACTATATTATAGTGCAAAATTCTCAAAAATCAATATCTTTGCAGAAACATCAAGCGTATTACCGATGAAAGAAATAAATATATAATTGTTCAGACTTGTGATTTTGCAGTTGGAATTAAGCAGAATAAAGCTAAGAAAATATTGCTTGTAGAGTGTCGCTTAAATTATAAAAACGCAAACAATCTTACCTCAACTGAGCTTAATGGAAAGATTGATGGGTCTGTTACAATATTAGGCCATACACCTCCAATGCACAATTCTGTTTATTTCATCTTCACAGATAAAGTGAAGAGCCAGGCAGTCAGAAAACTAAGGGAGTTAAGAAGCAACCGCAAGGAATTCTTAGCTGTGAGTGTAACAGACTTTAGAGATCTGTTTACGATTCCCTGTTCAACGGAATGTAGAGCAGAGTCTTGTAACTTATACAAATGAACCCCCAATTCAAAAAGGAAATCATGAACCACCTATTATTTACCGAAGACACCAAAATGGCCGACCTGGTACTCTCCCATTGGAGGTTGCTGTATGTGCTGCCCTACTTTGATATAGGGATGGGGTTTGGAGAAAAGACCGTGAAGCAGGTATGTGCCGAGAAGAACATGTCTGCACCCCTGCTGTTGCTTGTCTGCAACCTTTATGTGTCCGACGATTACACGCCGCACCATGCGGAACTCAAACAAATTCCCATCGAAGGCATCGTCCGCTACCTGCAAAATTCGCACGTGGACTATATCAACCTGCGCGTGCCCCATCTGATTGATGCCCTCCGCGGACTTGCCCTCGAAGGCGGCGACGGAATGCTCGCCCTGTTTTGCGAAAAGTACAGAAAGGAAGTCATGGAACATTTCCGGTATGAGGAAGAAATTGTCTTCCCTTACATCCGCCGGCGCCTGGAAGGTGAAACCACCGACTATAAAATCGGCGAATACAGACATCACCACAGCGATATCGACACAGTATTGGAAGATTTAAAGAACCTGCTCGTTAAGTTCTTATCGAAGAACTGCCTGCTCGAACAATACCGTCCCGTGCTGTCGGAGCTATTCATGTTCGAATACGACCTGAGAAAACATACCCAACTGGAGGACGCCATTCTGATTCCATTAGTCGAGAGTCTGGATAACCACGTATTCCGGAATGCCGAAGGAATCGACCTTTCAGAGCGCGAAAAGGAAGTCCTCGCCGCCCTTGCCCGCGGATTGTCGAACAAGGAAATAGCCGACAAACTCTATATTTCCGCACACACCGTCATCTCACACCGCAAGAATATCATCCGCAAAACAGGCATCAAAACGCCACAGGGGCTGACCCTCTACGCCTTGGCAAACAACCTGATTTCGCAGGACGACTTGCGCTGATTCCTCAAAAAGAGGGCGCTTCACCTGATGCAACAAAATAAGTTGCAGGAAGCTTACTTGCGCTGACTCCCCAAAAAAGGGGATGCTTCACCCATAGCCGTTTCCCCGAATCAGGCGATTGTACGACGCAGCAAGTTGCACGACCTTTGCAGCATAATTCTTAATTGATTAAATTATGCTGAAAAAAACTACATCTTTTATCTTTGTGGCAGCCGTTTCGCTTGCTGCCTACGCCCAAACAGAAGGACAAAATCCGTTTTCATTCGAAGGCTCCTACATCGGCGACACCTATTATAATATGTCCGGCGGCTTGAAAACAGGCGGCGGATTTATGGGTATGGGCAACATCAAGGTTGGTTTTGATACCGGAAAAGCCAGTTGGTGGAAAGGCGGTTCGCTCTTTATCAACGGGGCATCTATCCACGGGACGTCGCTTACGGAGAAATACCTGGGCGACTTGCAGGTAGCCTCCAACATTGATGCCGGCGAACATGCCTATCTGCACGAACTATGGTTCAGGCAAGAGTTCGGTAGTGTGTCGTTTGTGATAGGTTTGCAGGACCTGAATGCCGAGTTTATGGTGAGCGAGGGCGCCGGCGAGTTCATCAACAGCTCGTTCGGAGTGCCTCCGGTTATAGCAACCGGGATTCCCGTACCTATCTTCCCTCTAACCGGATTGGGCTTGACAGTACGGTGGGATATCAACGCCCGCTGGGCATTTCAAGCAGCATTCTTCGACGGCGACCAGACGGACTTCGACCGCAATCCCCACAACATCCACTGGAGTATCTGCAAGGACGACGGTATGCTGACAATGGGAGAGGTTCATTTCGACAACCGCTTCAAACTGGGTGCTTATTACCGCTCTGCCAATGGCAATTATGGTTTCTACGCCCTTGCCGACCAACCTTTGAACAAGCGACTGAGCCTGTTCGGGCAGTTGGCCTTCGCACCGAAAAGTAAGAACGAAAACAATTACTCGCTCGGATTGGGAGTCAATTACGCAATTGCCGAACGGCACGCGGCAGGATTTGCCGCCACACATGCCGGCTTGCATCGTGCCGGCCACAAGCACGAAACCACCCTCGAACTCTACTATAAGTACACACTGAACAATAACATCTCCCTCCAACCTGATATTCAGTACATTATCAACCCCTCGGGCAGTGAAACGAAACCGGACAATGCACTGGTAGGAATGTTGAGACTTCACATTAATTTCTAAGATTATGAGATATTTATCCAGTTTAGAAGACGGAGAAACCGCCGTCATCGCTAAAATAAATGGTAGCTGTTGCTTCCGGCAACGGCTTACGGAGATGGGGTTTGTATATGGAACAAAGGTGAAAGCCATCAAGAAAGCTCCGCTGCAAGACCCTGTGGAATATGAGTTGATGGGCTATCGCGTATCGTTGCGCCAAAGCGAGGCGGCAAAAATCGAGATTATAGAAGCGGAGGAAGTGCACCTGCCCGGGAATGCCGGAGGGGTGCTTGTTACCGGAAATGTTGATGAGGCGCTTATCAGCGCGAATACCGGCGAAGCTCTTGCAAGACAAGAAAGCAAAAGAATCCGTGTCGCACTGGTAGGCAATCCCAATAGCGGCAAAACTACGCTCTTCAACCGGGCTACGGGCAAGCACGAACGTGTGGGAAACTACAGCGGCGTAACCGTCGATATCAAAACCGCCTATTTCAACCAACAGGATTATCGTATCGACCTGACCGACCTGCCCGGCACGTATTCCATATCAGAATACACCCCCGAAGAATTGTTCGTGCGCAAGCATCTTGAAAAGGACCGTCCCGATGTAGTCATCAATGTAGTGGATGCTTCGAACCTTGAGCGCAATCTATTCCTGACAACCCAGTTGATTGACATGAACCTGCGCGTAGTCATCGCCCTGAACATGTACGACGAACTGCAAACAAAAGGCGACAAGTTCGACTACGAGCATCTGGGCGAGATGATTCATATTCCGATTGTACCGACTATAGCCTCCCGGGGCAAAGGCATAGGGGCGCTCCTGGACAAGGTGATTGAGGTATATGAAGATTCCGCACCCCGGCACGTTCACATTAGGTATAACCCAGACCTATCGGATAGCGATGCCCGCTACGCCTTTATCTACGGCGCGTTGAAAGAAACCTACCGTCATGCCGAAGTACCCTGCGAGCCCAAAGGTTACCGTCCCGACAAACTCCTGACCCACAAATGGTTCGGTATCCCCATTTTTCTGCTTTTTATGTGGGCCATATTCCAGCTAACCTTTACGCTCGGCGCCTACCCGATGGAGTGGATCGAAGCAGGCGTGGGTGCATTAGGCGATTGGATTCAGACTGTGATGCCCGATGGTATGCTCAAAGATCTGCTGGTGGACGGTATTATCGGCGGTGTGGGTGGCGTGATTGTCTTTCTGCCCAATATCCTCATCCTGTTCTTCTGCATCTCTCTGATGGAGGACACGGGGTATATGGCGCGTGCGGCATTCATCATGGACAAAGCCATGCACAAAATCGGTCTTCACGGCAAATCGTTCATTCCGATGTTGATGGGTTTCGGTTGCGGTGTGCCTGCGATTATGGCAACCCGTACGCTCCACAACCGCAAAGACCGTATTCTTACCATGCTCGCCGTGCCGTTGATGTCGTGCAGCGCACGTCTGCCGGTTTATATCTTGTTTATCTCGGCTTTCTTCCCAACGGGGCAAGGATTGATTCTGCTGAGTATTTATGTCATCGGTGTGCTGTTGGCCGGTATTATGACGGTTGTGCTGCACAAAATTCTGTTCAAGAAAACAGACGCTCCTTTTGTGATGGAGCTGCCTCCATATCGCATTCCTACTTTGCGTAATATTGGTATCCACACTTGGGGCAAGAGCGTTCAGTATTTGACTAAGATGGGTACGGTAATCCTGGTTGCTTCCATTTTGATTTGGGCGTTGGGGTATTTCCCCCAGAGCAGTGAAGTCTTGCCGGAGGACGCATCTGAGGAAATGGTCATTGCACATGCATCCACTCACCTGGAGAACTCTTACATCGGCCGTTTGGGGCATGCAATAGAACCTGTTATCGAGCCGTTGGGTTATGACTGGAAGATTGGCGTTAGTCTCCTGACAGGTCTGGCGGCAAAAGAGATCGTAGTCAGTTCGATGGGTATTCTTTATCAAACCGACCTCGAGGCTGATGAATCATCGGTAGCCCTGAGGGAGAAGTTGCAGGAACACACTTTTACGTCTGGTCCGCACGCAGGTGAGAAGGTATTTACACCGCTGATTGCCTATTCTCTCATGCTCTTTATCCTTCTTTATCTTCCCTGTTTTGCCGCATTGGCAGCTATACGGAGAGAAGCAGGAACACACTGGGCTGTATTTGCAATGTGTTATACAACGGGGCTGGCTTGGTTGGTGGCTTTTGGGGGTTATCAGGTGGGGAGTGTATTCTGATTTAAAACAGAAAACGCAAGTACTTGATTATAAGTTTCTTGCGTTTTATTTAAGTGATCCGCCTGGGGCTCGAACCCAGGACCCCANNGCTGAGCTAGCGAATCAAACCTTTATTGCTGTTAAGCGGGTGCAAAGATAGGCACTTTTATTTAATTTGCAAGGGATATAAAGAAAAAGTCTGTATTATTTCCTCTGATCCTCCCTTACAGCCTGCAAATAGCATTGCCGACAGAGGGGTTCGTACTCGGCAGTTTCTCCCAAAAGCACTTGCTTGTCATTTTTGACGGTACGGTGTGAGAAGGAAGCCAATTGTCCGCATTTCACACAGATGGCATGTACTTTGGATACTTCGTCGGCTATGGCGCATAATCCCGGCATCGGACCGAAAGGAGAACCACGAAAGTCCATATCGAGACCGGCAACAATGACACGTATGCCATTATTAGCGAGTTGGTTACATACATCAATCAAGCCGTTATCAAAAAATTGTGCTTCATCTATCCCCACTACATCTACCTCAGAAGTAAAAAGTAAGATACTCGCTGAAGAAGCAATCGGAGTAGAAGCGATGGACTGGCTGTCATGCGATACAACTTTTTCTTCCGAGTAACGGGTGTCGATGGCAGGCTTAAATATCTCTACGCGCTGTTTGGCAAATTTTGCACGCTTCAGGCGGCGTATCAATTCTTCTGTTTTGCCTGAGAACATAGAACCGCAAATAACTTCAATTCTTCCTCTGCGATTGGTTTCGTGTATATGATCTTCTGAAAATAATACCATGTTTTAGAATGTTTATTTTAACCGCAAAAGTAACACTTTTGTTGGCTTTCCGGCATTTATTCATTATTTATTTCTACATTTGTGGCATTAACACTTGTGATGCAATAAGGAAATGCAAACATTATTGAACGACATAGAACTGAACGTTCAGGAACTGAAATATTTGATGCAAGTCCTGACAACCGATGCTAATCCTGCGTTGAGGGTAGTAGCTAAACGGAATATACAGCAGATACATGAACGGTTGGATGCTCTGCAGAAATTGCTGGAT
The DNA here is from genome assembly GCF_002293435.1 of Bacteroides sp. UBA939. Classification (GTDB taxonomy): domain Bacteria; phylum Bacteroidota; class Bacteroidia; order Bacteroidales; family Bacteroidaceae; genus Bacteroides. Next base: position 21,986 of record NZ_DBDF01000014.1, read on the forward strand.
GAGAATCCGGTGGCGGCATCTGTAACCACTTCTTTTACATCCTCAATTCTGGGCGAGCGGATAAAGCCGGTCACCGACTTACGGCATGCCATTAGTCTGAATGATTCATTCCGTTTTGCGCGTGAGATATTTGCCGGCGATACGGAATGTATGAATGCAACCATATCTCAGTTAGGTAGCGCCCCTTCTTTGGACAAGGCATTGGAACTCTTTTCTACTACGATCAATGTTGATGAAGAGAATGAGGCGATTGCCGATTTTGTTGAACTTCTCAAAAAGTATTTTAGTTAAATCAGTGATGAATATGGGAAAACTTTATGTAGTGCCTACTCCGGTAGGGAATCTGGAAGATATGACATTTCGTGCTATCCGCATTTTGAAGGAGGCGGATTTAATCCTTGCCGAAGATACGCGTACGTCCGGAATCCTGCTGAAACATTTTGAAATAAAGAATGCAATGCAATCCCACCATAAATTTAATGAACATAAAACGGTGGAAAGTGTTGTATGTAGAATAAAGGCAGGCGAAACCGTTGCATTGATTTCCGATGCCGGTACACCGGGGATTTCCGATCCGGGTTTTCTGGTAGTGCGTGAATGTGTTCGCAACGGTATCGAAGTACAATGCTTACCGGGGGCTACAGCTTTCGTTCCAGCGTTAGTAGCTTCGGGGTTACCTAATGAAAAATTCTGTTTCGAAGGTTTTCTCCCACAGAAGAAGGGACGCATGACGCGCTTGAAAATGTTGTCGGAGGAACGTCGGACTATGGTGTTTTATGAGTCTCCCCATCGTTTGGTAAAGACTTTGATGCAGTTTGCCGAACATTTCGGTACGGATCGTCAGGTTTCTGTATCAAGAGAAATCTCGAAAGTGCATGAAGAAACGACACGTGGTACTCTCTCCGAATTAATTGAGCACTTTACGACCAGTGCTCCGCGTGGAGAAATTGTAATAGTAATAGCAGGAATAGATAATTAAATAATTTCATTAAGAACAACGTAAAACAAAAACGTATGAAAAAGTTAGCAATTTTAATTGTATGTGCAACCACGATAATATCGTGCGACAACTTTTCAGGTGGCGGTAAAGACCAGCTGAAAGCAGAGAATGACTCTCTTATGATGGAACTTACCCAGCGTAATGCTGAGTTGGATGAAATGATGGGTACTTTCAATGAAATTTCTGAAGGTTTTCGCCAAATCAATGCCGCCGAAAGTCGCGTAGACTTACAACGTGGTGCGGTAGCTGAAGGTTCTTTATCGGCCAAACAACAAATAGCGGCTGATATTGAATTTATCCAGCAACAGATGCAGGATAACAAAGAGCAGATAGCTAAACTGGAAGCGATGTTGAAAAGCAGTAAAAGCAACTCTGCGCAGTTGAAAAAAGCAGTAGAGTCTTTAACTCAAGAATTAGCAGCCAAAACCCAGCATGTCGAAGAGCTACATGCCGAATTGGCTTCTAAGAATATTCGTATCCAGGAATTAGATGCGGCGGTAACCGGTTTGTCTGCTGATAAGCAAGCCCTTACTGCTGAAAATGAAGCAAAAGCTAAGACTGTAGCTGAACAAGACCAAGAGTTGAACACCGCTTGGTTTGTGTTTGGAACGAAGAAAGAACTGAAAGACCAGAAAATATTGACCGATACCGGACTCTTCAAGAAAGGCAAAGTCCTGAAGGATGGTGATGTGAACAAAGATTACTTTACTCAGATTGATCTCCGCACGACAAAAGAGATTAAGTTGTACTCTAAAGATGCAGAAGTCCTGACTACTCATCCGACAGACTCTTATGCTTTGGAAAAAGACGACAAGGGGCAGCTTGTGCTGAAAATTTCTAATCCGAAAGACTTCTGGAGTGTATCTAAATATCTGGTTATTCAAGTGAAGTAGTTAGATGATGTTATAAAGTCAGGAGACTGTGTCAAAAGTTTAAGCCTACTATCTTTCATCCGCAGATAACACAGATTACGCGGATTTATTTAAAACCAAATCTGTGTTTTCTGCGGAATCTGCGGATGAAAATATCTTTTTGATAGTCTACTTTACAATTGACACAGCCTCCTTATTTCCTTATTATGCAATACAAAAATCTGTTTTTCGATCTCGACGATACTCTTTGGGCTTTTTCCCATAATGCCCGTGATACCTTTGAAGAAATGTACCGAAAATATGAATATGACCGTTACTTCCGGTCTTTCCAACATTTTTATGAACTTTACGAGCAACGTAATGTGGAATTGTGGGCAGAGTATACGGACGGAAAAGTTACAAAGGCAGAGCTCAACCGGCAGCGTTTTCTCTATCCGTTGGAAGCAGTCGGGGTGGGCGACGTAGCTTTGGCGAAAGCTTTCTCTGACGATTTCTTCGAAGTTATTCCTACCAAAAGCAAACTAATGTCCAATGTGCGTGAAGTATTGGAATATTTAACTCATAAGTATAATCTCTATATCCTTTCCAACGGTTTCCAGGAATTGCAATTGCGAAAAATGCGTTCATCCGGTATTGACCATTATTTTAGGAAAGTGGTTCTTTCCGATGATATTGGTGTGTTAAAGCCATGGCCGGAAATATTTCATTTTGCGTTGTCTGCCACTCAGTCAGAATTAAAAGATTCGTTGATGGTGGGCGATAGTTGGGATAATGACATTGCGGGTGCCAGAGGAGTAGGGATGCATCAGGTCTTTTATAACGTTACAGGCCGTACGGTATTTCCTTTCCAGCCAACTTATCAAATTACAGATTTGAAAGAGTTATTCCAATTATTGTAATATTCGGGGACTCGTTGTAATTTTGTTATCAAAAACGTATAAAATATAGTTATATGGATACTATCTTGCCTTTTGCTTTACTTTGTTTTACTTCTTTCTTCACACTAACCAATCCTCTTGGTACTATGCCGGTCTTTTTAACCATGACGCATGGCATGACGGAGAAAGAGCGGCAGTCAGTCGTATCGCGTGCCACATTGGTGGCTTTCATCACTATTATGGTCTTTACATTTGCCGGACAATTTCTTTTTAAATTCTTTGGAATCTCTACCAATGGTTTCCGTATTGCCGGCGGAGTGATAATTTTCAAGATTGGCTTCGATATGTTGCAAGCCCGTTATACGCCAATAAAGTTGAAAGATGAAGAAATCAAGATGTATGCCAATGATATATCCGTCACTCCTTTGGGTATTCCGATGCTTTGTGGACCGGGAGCTATTGCAAATGCCATCGTATTGATGCAAGATGCTCATACTATCCAGATGAAGGGCGTATTGATAGGGGTAATAGCCTTGATATATTTGATTACATTCTTCGTATTACGCGCATCTACACGATTGGTGAAGGTGTTGGGGGAGACCGGAAATAATGTAATGATGCGCTTGATGGGACTTATCCTGATGGTAATTGCAGTAGAGTGTTTTGTAAGTGGTGCGAAGCCGATATTGGTCGGTATTTTGAAAGAGGGGTTGGTCTTATAAAAGGAGAGGCCACTCGCTTCCCAGCGAACGACCTCCAAAAAACACTTTATTTTAAAAACACGTTGGGAGAACTCCCACGTTTCTCTGAAGTTAGACTATTTTTAAACCCTTCATTAATTAATAGGCAGGGTTCTGTTCCATGTTTGGATTGGCATTGATTTCACCAACCGGAATTAATGGTAGCGCTTTCTTCGAATCGCGGTTGAATGTGCGTGCGTCCTCATTCAGAACGTCATGCCAGTCTCTGTTGTTAACGCTTGTATAACGTGTTACGGTCTCACCACGACGCATAACGTCAAAGTAACGCTGTCCTTCACCTACAAGCTCCTTGCGACGTTCAATATAGATGCGATCCAAAGTAACATTACTACCGGTTACTTGTTTGTCTGCATCAGTCGTGCGATTGGAGATGATTTCGTTAAGCAAACTTGCCGCCTTGTTGAGATCTCCTGCCTGGAAAGCTGCTTCAGCCGCCGATAAGTAAACTTCCGACAAGCGTAACAGCGGAACATTGGAATAACGGACATCACCATTAACAGCCGGCATTTTGTTTATGTACACCTTTCTACCATCGAAATACACCTTTTCAGCCGGGTCGTTAATATTCTTCACAGCAGCCAGCAGAATATCGTTACGTATATCTGATGGATCAGAGATAAGCATGTCAGAGAAGTTTTTTGAAACAATAACGTCTCCATAACCGGGGGAAACACCGTTTTTATCTGCATACAGATAGGCAATACCTTCACGGTCAGTCCAATCGGTAGTGTTGTTTATAGAGATCTCGAACATGATTTCTTTTGAATGATTAGCATCGTTTTTATTCCATGCAGAAACATATTCCGACGGACTCCAAAGCCTGTAAGGTGAATCTTTTATTATATCTTCGGCAACAAGTAAAGCTTTGCTCCATTCGCCTTTGGTCATATACACACGCACTTGCAATGCTTTTGCTGCCCAAAGATTGACGTAACCCACTTCATTGGTTTCCGGAAGAGCGTTTGAACTGATAGCCGCAGTCAAATCACTCTCTATCGTTTCATAACACTCAGCCACTGTACTGCGGCCCGGCTTTTCTGTGGATTCCAGTGGAGAAGTCGCGATGGGTACGCCAAGCGAACTGCCTTGATCTTGCGTGTAAGGCTTGCCGTAAACGCGTGTAAGGTCGAACAATGCCATAGCGCGTAACACTTTTGCCTCAGCGTTATATTGGTCAATCGTGGCTTTTGCCTCCACCGCATCAGTCAGATCACTGCTTTCGGCAGCTTGAATTACGCGGTTGGCGCGTGCAATAACCACATAAGGCATCTGCCATACGGCTGTTGTTCTGGTGAAATTGTCGGCTGTCGTGTACTCCATGTAATAATAGGTATTCGCTCTTCCGCTTCCACCGTTATATTCATATTGAATATCCTCACCTCTCATGTCGCCGTAAATGAACATAAGGCGTGCGTAATAGTCAACCAAGCTGCTACTGCCTTTAACGGCGGCATAGAGTCCTGTTCGTACATTTGCCAAGTCATCGCTATTTTTGATTGCGGTTTCGGCTTCTATTCCATCTGCAGGCGATTGATCCAGCCAATTGTTGAGGCACGATGAAGTGCTGACTGTCATTGCTACGCAAAGCGTTGCTGCATATAATGTCTTTAGTATTTTCATTTTCGTATTTTTTTAGTTAGAAATTCAACTCTATTCCAAACGTATAGGTTCTCAGCGCCGGAGTTTCAAATGTACATACTCCATCCGTGCGCATTTCCGGGTCTACAAACAAGTCTTTAGACTTCCATGTAAACAGGTTTGAACCGGAGAAGTAAATTCTGGCTTTGCTGAGTCCAAGCTTACTGATATAATTCTGCGGAACGCTTACACCCAATGTGAGATTTTTCAAACGCAGATAGTCTGTAGGCATAAGCCAGCGGGAAGACAATGAGGCTGCGCTTCCGTATTCAAACTTAGGCAGTGTGGCGCGTGTATCGCCCGGTTCTGTCCACATCTTTGAAATGTCGTAATATGACGGTACGGCGCCACCGTACAAATATGTACCACCGTTGGAATGGTGCCATGTGGCATAATCATAGGCATCTCCGCCTAATGAATAGGTGAAAGTAAATCCTAAATCGATGAATTTCCATTTGAGACTGTTGGTAAGACCACCTTCTATTGTAGCTTGATGTTTGCCGACGATAGTCTTTTTGGCTTCGGACATGCTTGTTGTCGTGTTGCGGGCATTCTCTGTTCCGTCATTCAAATAGAACAATTCTTTACCGGTTTCAGGGTCAACTCCGGCATATTCATAAACGTAATATGAATAGTAAGGTTCGCCTACACGATGGATTGTCGGACCTGATACGATTTCATTCTGCTGACCGTCCAACTTGGTTAGTTTATTGTTGTTGTGTGCCATGTTAAGAGAAGTTGTCCATGTGAAGTCCTTGTTTCTGAAGTTTGTTGATGTAATGCTCAACTCAAAACCTGAGTTCTTCAATGAACCGATATTCTGTGGAGTGGTATATCCGTATAGGCTATCGTAATATCCGCCAACTTGTGACACGGGAAGGTCGTATATAAGGTCACTGGTTATACGTTGATAGTAGTCGAGCGTTACGGAGATGCGGTCAATAAACGAGAAGTCAAGACCGATATTCCATGTTTTATTCTTCTCCCATTTCAGGTCGGGGTTGGCAATTCCTACAATTGACATTCCCGACTGTCCGTTGTATATGATTCCGTATTTATAAAGATTCATATAAGCGTAATAATCAGAAGGCTGGGTTCCGTTTACACCATACGACAAGCGGATTTTTCCGTCGGTCAGCACATTCTTAATGGGGTTCATGAAGCTTTCATCTATAAATCTCCAAGCTCCGGAAACTGACCAGAAACTTCCCCAACGATTCTCTCTTGCCAGACGTGAACTTCCGTCGGTACGGTAACTTGCGCCGAAATAATATCTATCAGCGTAGTTGTAATTAACGCGTCCGAGGAATGAAGTCATGCGATACCTCTCTTTGTTGGTTTCAGCACTTGTCGAACCGGCATTTGCCAGTTCGTACAGATCACCCGGATAGTCTTGTCCTGCCATATAGTTGTAAGAGTATTCCGTGTCTTGCGTCTCAAAACCAAGCAAAGCGTCGACGTTATGCGAGCCAAAAGAGTTTATATAGGAAAGCTGGGTCTGCGTATTCAACTGGTCGTTGCGGTTGATAATGCGTTGCATAACACCACCGGGGGCGCCATTGTTTGAATGTCTGTCCCAGAGAACGTCATTGGAACCTTGTGCGTAATCGTAAGAAATCTTTTCACTCAAATTCAGCTTGTCCCAAATATTGTAAGTCAACTTCACAGTATTGAAAGCCTTCATCAAGGTATAGATGTCAGTACTGTGATCTCTTTCATACAAGGGATTGACTCCGACTATACCGCAACCATTGTTCAATGTCCCATCTTCATTATAAGGAGTTGACGAAGGGCTTTGGAAGAACGCATAGTTTGCCACCGGCGCGTCATAAGACGTACTTTCGTTGGTTTTGTTTTGCCTTACTTTTGAGAATTGGCTTGTAACCTGGATTTCAAAGTCACCAAATTTGTGAGTAAGGTTTGCATTACCGGTGAATCGTTCCATTCCTTGTTTGTAAACGATACCTTGCTGATTGGTATAAGCCGCTGAAGTATAGAACCTCGTGCGTTCGTTACCACCTGATACGCTGAACTGATAGTTCTGATGAGAACCGTTACGGAAGAGCAAATCTTTCCAGTCCGTCCATCCCGTAGAGGGCTTTGAGGCAAACTCTTCAATATTATCGTTTGCAAAAGTTGCGGCTTCCGCATCGGACATGCCTTCATTGTACAAGCCGTAATTCTTAAGACCTGTCCACAGAAGTTCACGAACGGAGTCACCACCAAGCATCGGACGATAGTCTATCGCCATGTTCGAGAATCCCCAGTCACTACGGAAACTTACGTTCGTTTTGCCCACTTTACCGCTCTTCGTGGTGATTACCACTACGCCGTTGGCGGCACGCGAACCATAAAGGGAAGCCGCTGCAGCATCTTTGATGACAGTGATTGACTCAATGTCATTGGTGTTAAGTGCTGCAAGGATGTCGGTTCCGGCATCACTGTAATCGAATTCTGAAAAGTCCATACTCGTCACCGGTGTCCCGTCAATTACATAAAGTGGATCATTCTCTGCATTGATAGAACCCATACCACGAATACGTATGCTACTTACAGAACCGGGATTACTCGAATTTGAGCCAAAACTAACACCGGCTACATTGCCCGACAACTTATCGGCAACTGAAAGAACCGGTATATCTTCTAAAGCAGAAGTGTTCACGGTAGAAGCTGCTCCGGTAAACGACGCTTTCTTAAATGTACCGTATCCCGTTACTACTACTTCGTCAAGTATCTCAGAATCAGTCTTCATGAGTACTCTCACATTTGATTTAATTACCACTTCCTGGGTTTGCATACCCACAAACGAGATGATTAAAGTTTTCGCAGAACTAAGTAAGGTATATAGTATTGATAATCAGCACAATAGAGATGTGGATAGAACTCATGCAAAAGAGACATCAAAATGCTAATCAATTGATAATGAGATATATATAAAATACAAATATATGTTTAGTTCTACTGAAATTATCCTTTATTTATATGTTAAATGGTTGATTATGAGATTGTTATTAGTAATGAATAATAGAAATATGAGCTACTAAATGAGTACCACAAATCTATATTGATATATGAATGTATGGAACTATTAAAGACCCCAGCTGAAACTTGGCTTATACACCCCATGTGCCGAATAACAGAATCGTTTCTTTAATATGCCCTGATTTTTATTCAAAAGTACCAAAACTCCCTCCCATGGTTTTGAGCCACTTTACCCTCACGGTCTCACTTTTTCTCTTGCATCCCTTTATTCATCGGTGTTTGAATAGGTGAGGGTAAGAGTGAGGGTAGAGTGAGGGTAAAAGTTACTCTCACTGTGCGCATATATGCGGTTGCAGAAATGCCCATTTAGCGGAGTGTATCTTTGGGTATTAACGAGGCTTTGAGTGTCTTTTGAGAGACACTTGTGCGGTTCGTGCAGAACACTTGTGTTTCATAAATGTATTGCTTGTGTTCTGCAAATGTAACACTTGCGTTCCATAAATATAACGCTTGTGTTCTACAACTACAATACTTGTGTCCCCTCTGCCAAGGTAAAAACACCCTGGTTATCCCCCACTATCACGATGAACCGGAGAGTGATTTTTCTCCAAGTCACTTATTATGGTCATATCCATAACGTTGGTATATATTTGCGTGGTTTTAACGCTCTTATGCCCTAACAGCTTTTGCACGGTTGTGATGCTGACACCATTGTAAATCAGTAACGTCGCATTGGTATGTCGCGCCGTGTGGAATGATACTTTTTTAGACAGTCCGGCTAACCGGGCAATTACGATCAATTCTTTATTCACGTTTGAATTGTCCCTCAGATGAAAGAAAGCCTGTAGATTTGCCTGATATTTATTTAAAATCCGAATCCCTTTTCCGCCAAACAGCAAATACAGCGGAAGTCGGACTTCAGTACCGGTTTTTATGGATTTATATACCAACCAAACCTCCTGATGTATCTCTACAATGTTTTCCGGCTTCATGTTTACAAAGTCAGAATATCTCATACCGGCATAGCAGCAGAACAGAAATCCATCTAATGTCTTTTGGTATTTTACATATCGCCCCGTTAATTGAAAAGCCTCCAATTTTCCCAACTCCTCCGGAGATAAATGGGTATGGTTGTACTCTATCGTTTTTATTTTATATTTCCTGAAAGCATACTTTTGTATATCTATATATTCCTTATTAATGGCTATGTTTATATGCCGCTTCAAATGTTTCATGTGTTTGGCTATCGTATTAATGTGATAGCCCTTTGATTGCAGGAAGTATTCAAAGGAAGATACAAACTCGAAAGTCAAATCAGAGAATGAGACGTCTTTCTTAAACTCCTGTAACAATACAAGGGTAGAAAGATGGTTGTGCTTTGTACTTTCCTTCAGATTGGATGTTCTTACTTCCTGTTTGTAGAAAGGTATAAAAGAAAGATCGTCTTCCTGTTGCTCCTTTTCCGATAACACATTTTTCAGTATACCTAAAGTTATGGGCTTCTTCTGTTGCCAAAGCTCAAGTTCATGCCTTTCTATCATTGACACAAATTCATAGATCAACCGATTCAGAGCGTCTGCATTGGGGTGGTTCTTTACCAGTAGTTTTTTTGTATCCCATTGATCGGGCTTTAAATAGATTTTGGTCGAGAAATACTTCTTCCTCCTGTTTAAATAAGCCTCTACCTGTACTAATGCCATGCCTTTTTTATTGAGACTTTTTTTTCTGTTATATACCAACTTGTAAGTAATCTTATTCATTTTTAGTGGTTTTAATTAATACGCATCATATATAAGACGATAAATTATGCTATTCCGGATATAAATAAGTCTTAATAACTGCTAAAATGAGATTTGCGAATCCTATTTTGTTTTGCATTTCCTTTATAAAAAAAGTGAATCTACGTAAAATGCCTTTCAATTTAATCTCATAATAGTGCAAATTTAACTTTTTTAGATTAAACAAAACTCCCCCCACTAAGGAAACAAGAGAAAAGAGGCATTGCAATATGATATCCTTTTAATAGATTTTTCGCCCTTTTAAAGGCCAAAATCCTGCCATTAGGCATAAAAACGAATATCTATTTAACAAATTGATAGATTTACAAGGTTTTCTCAGTAAAATAGTTGTTTATTTCAGTTTTATTAATATATTTGCATTTTGTTAGAGTAAAGAAACAATTATTGTAAAGTTAAACTTTAAGAGAGAATTTATGAAAAGAAAATTAATGCTGTTATTGGCCTGCCTTTTTGTTGGAGTAGGCCTGGTAATTGCCCAAACCCAGACAATCACAGGCGTTGTGATTTCTGAAGAGGATGGGCAGCCAGTTATTGGAGCCTCTGTATTGGTAAAAGGTACTCAGATTGGTACTATTACCGGTGTGGATGGTGATTTTACATTATCTAATGTACCAAGTTCTGCGAAGACTTTGCAGGTTTCGTTTATTGGTATGCAAACACAAGAGGTGGATATTAAACCGAATCTGAGGATTACGATGAAATCGGATAGTGAATTGTTGGAAGAAGTTATGGTAATCGCTTATGGTACAACAAAAAAAGAATCTTTCACAGGCTCTGCGGAGATTATTAAATCAGAAAAGTTAAAAGAAAGACCTGTTGCGAATGTCACCAAGGCGTTAGACGGTATGGTTGCCGGAGTTCAAACCACATCCGGTTCAGGACAGCCAGGTTCAGGTTCTTCGGTAGTAGTTCGTGGCTATGGTTCAATAAATTCCTCACAGTCACCATTATATGTAGTAGATGGTGTTCCTTATGATGGAAATGTATCGGCAATCAATCCTAATGACATTGAAACAATGACAGTGCTGAAGGATGCTTCGGCCGGCGCTCTTTACGGCTCCAGAGGTGCCAACGGTGTGATCATGATCACTACAAAAAAAGGGAATTCAGGAAAGGTAAAAGTAAATCTGAGAGCTAACTGGGGTGTTTCTTCACGCGCCATCCCACGTTACGAAACAATGGATGAAGCCGGATATCTGGAAACTGTTTTCCAATCATATAAGAATAATCAGATTATTAACAACGGACTTTCTCCGGAATTAGCAGGCACCGCTGCATTAGAAGCAATGAAAAGTGGTTCTACTGCCATGCTGGGACAGAACGAACAGTACAATCCTTATAACTATAGTATCACAGAGTTGATAGATCCCACTACGGGAAAAGTGCGTAGCGATGCAAAACTAAGATATAGCGAAGACTGGATGGATGAAGCAATACAATCCAATCCTTTGCGTCAGGAGTATGTTGCTTCGTTCAGTGGTGGCACAGATAAGACCAAATATATGTTTTCTTTAGGTTATCTTGATGAAGAAGGCTTGCTGAAAACCACTAAATTCAATCGCTACAACGGACGTTTAAATATAGATTCCGAAGTAACGAACTGGTTGAAAGCTGGTATGAGCGCTAATTATTCTCGTAATGAAAGTAATACGGCTGTTGAAAATTCATCCGGTACATCCAATGTTTGGTATTCAGCGCAACTGATGGCTCCTATCTTCCCGGTTTTTGAGAAAGATGCTAATGGCGCTACAGTATACGACAATCAGGGAAACGCTGTTTTTGATTATGGTAAAAACAGACCAGCAGGAGCAAGCTCCGAATGGAATACAATTGCGACACTGTATGATGACAAATATGCTTCGCAAAGCGACAACCTGAGCGGGCGTGTATATACAGAACTCGGTGACTTAAAAAATACATTCCTGGAAGGATTAAAGTTCTCAGTAAATTATGGTTTTGATTTAATTAATGCAGCCGGAGCGACTTACTATAACCCTTACAATGGCAATTCTGTTTCCGTAAAGGGTACTATACAAAAAGCTACCGGACGTACTTTCAGCTACACTTTCAATCAGTTATTGACATACGACAGAGAGTTCGGTGACCATCATTTCGAAGCTTTGGTAGGACACGAATTCTATAAATACAGATATGATTACCTGTCAGCAACCAAAACCGGTTTCCCATTCGGAGGTCTTTATGAGTTGGATGCGGCAACTACTATTACCGGCGCGTCTTCTTACCAGAACAATTATGCTGTTCAATCCGTACTGTCACGTTTGAATTACGACTTCGCAGATAAGTATTACCTTTCCGCAAGCTTCCGTACCGATGGCTCTTCACGTTTCTACAAAGACAATCGTTGGGGTAATTTCTGGTCTGTCGGTGGTAACTGGCGTATTTCTCAGGAAGATTTCATGACTGATATTACCTGGGTCAACAACCTTTCTTTGAAAGCAAGTTATGGTGTACAAGGAAATGATGCCGTATTGAGTGGCACTCAACAGAACTTCTATGCCTGGCAATCATTTTACGATTTAGGTTATGCAAACTCATCTATGAGTGGTGCTTCCGTAAGCTCTTTAGAAAACAAAGAACTGAAATGGGAAAAGAATGCCAATCTGAATATTGGTATTGAAGCTAAACTGTTCGACCGAGTTTCTGCAACAATCGAGTGGTATCAGCGTAAGACTACAGATATGTTAATGTCATTCCCTATGGCCTCTTCACTCGGATTTGATGGCTATAATAAAAATGTAGGCAGTATGCGTAATACAGGTCTCGATGTCACTTTAGGCATTGATATCTTTAAAGATACTCCGTTTACATGGAACCTGACTCTGATTGGTTCTACTATTAAAAATAAGGTATTGCAATTGGCCGACAAACCGGAAATCATCTCCGGTGCTTACATTATCCGCGAAGGAGAAACCTTATATTCATTCTATACTGCAACTGCAGCAGGAGTTGATCCGGCAACCGGAGAACAATTGTATTGGGCATGGGATACAGATAAAGATGGTGTTAAGGGAGAAAGATATATCACTAACGATATGGCAAAAGCTACAGCCAGCAAAGAAATACAAGGCAGTCGTATTCCCAGCATGTATGGTTCCATTGGAAATACATTCAAGTATAAAGGATTTGACCTGAGCATACTCTGTACCTATTCTATCGGCGGTAAGGTATTGGATGGTATATACAATACGTTATTATATGGCAACTATGTAGGCCAGGCTAAAAGTAAGATGCTGGAACGTGCCTGGAGAAATCCGGGTGACATTACGGATATTCCGCGCATTGAAATCGGGAAGAGTTATATAATAACCGATAATAGTTTGATTGACGCTTCTTACTTTGCCATTAAGAATATAGCTTTGGGATATACTTTGCCTTCAAAGCTTATGAAGTCCATTGGATTCGAATCTATCCGCTTCACTGCAATGGCCGACAATGTAGTGTTACTGAACCACCTCAATGGTATGAATCCTCAATATAACTTTACCGGAGGTACAGACTTTGGTTATGTACCTGTGAGGACTGTTTCACTTGGAGTTGATATCACATTCTAAATCTGATTAAATAGTATAACAATGAAAAAAGTAATATATATATTTTCTTTAATCGGTCTCCTCTCATTCAATTCATGTACTGATGAGTTAAATACGGAACCGACTGATAAAGTTTCCGGTTCTACGATATTTGCGGATGCAAGTAGCGCAGAAACTGCTATGAATGGTGTATACCGTATGCTGTATGCAGCCGGATGGAGTGCAAACTGGGCTTCGGAGAACTGTGGACAGACTGCCGTAAATCTGCTTGCAGACTTAATGGCTGAAGATCATTTGATGAAGGAACAGGGACAAGGCTGGTTCTATGAGGACTATCGCTTAAATGTTCATGGAGATTACTCCAACAAATCAGGACGTCCTTATGCTATCTGGAACTTTTATTATACAATCATCAGCAATGTAAACTACATCATTGCTTCCGAAAGTACAATAGGCGGCGATCCGGAACTTAAGAATAGTATTGTGGGGCAGGCATATGCCATGCGTGCTTATGCTTATTACTACTTGATACAGATTTATCAGCAAACATACAAAGAGCACGAAAGTGCTCCAGGCGTACCTTTGTACACGGCTCCAACTGTTGCTGGTTCAGAAGGAAGTCCCCGAGGCACTGTTCAGGATGCTTATTCACAGATAAATACTGATATTGATAAAGCCATTGACATGTTAGGAGGCATCAGTAATAAAGTACAGAGACATGTATCTCACGTGGATTATTATATTGCCAATGGTATCAAAGCTCGTATCTGCCTTGTGCAACACGATTATGCAGGCGCAGCTTCGGCAGCAGCAGAGGCCTTGAAAAAGCCTTCGTTAAAGGTTGCGACCATAGCTGAGTTGGGCGGGAACAACAGTGTGAATACTGCGGATGTTATGTGGGGAATGGAAATCATTGCCGACCAGTCCAGTGGTTTTGCAAGCTTCTTCTCGCACATGGATGCTGATGCTCCGGGTATGTATGCTTCCAAAGCACGTCAGTGCATAAGCACAGGATTATACAAGCTTATCTCGGACACAGATGATCGGAAAACAGCATGGTTCCGCGGAGCTATTCCTTCCGCCCAGGAAGAGAGTGCATCTTCTTATACCAGCTATTGCCAAATCAAGTTCAAGATGGCAGACTACACGACCCGCACCGGCGATTATTTACTTATGAGAGCTGAGGAAATGGTATTAATCAAAGCAGAAGCCGAATGTCATCTGCAACAGTACGGAACTGCCCGCACCACTATAAAGGCTTTAGGAAATATGAGAGACAGTAAGTTTGAAGAACGTTTGGCTTCCCGTACGGACGGCAACACTTACAACTCAGACACTAACGCCCCTCTATCTACATTGATGGATGAGATTTTATTTCAGCGTCGTGTTGAACTTTGGGGAGAGGCAGGCCGTATCTTCGATATGCAACGCTTAGGCTTAGGGTACAACCGCAATTATGAAGGTTCTAATCATACGGAGAAAGTAGCAACCAAGAATACAAATGCCGCTTCTCCATTATTTATCTTCCCTCTGCCGCAATCTGAAATAGATGGTAATGAAAACATTACCTCCGCAGACCAGAATACTATAGTTCAATGATTTAGAAATCTATTTTAAAGAAAAGAAATATGAAACTATATACAATAAAGAAATATGCTGCCGTATTGCTCTGCCTGGCAGCTTTTACCTCCTGTGATACAGACGCGGAAGGTACGAAATATGACGTTAGCGGAGTTGAAGCTGCTTTTGCATCTACCCAGATGAATGCAGAACTCAGCGCTGAGGACAATGGAGTTCTTAGAGTTCCTGTATATCGCGGGAATACGGGTGCAGAAGCTTCAGTAGGTATTAGCGTGGACGAAGCTACAACCGAAGAAGGGATCTTTACACTTAGCAGTTCAACCATAGCATTTGCTCAGGGTAATGCTGTGGGATATGCAGAATTACGCTTTTCAATGGATGACTTGAGTGCTACAGACAAATACACAATAGTGTTGACTATAGATGATGAGAATGCACTATCTCCTGCCCAATGCGGAGAAATAACAGTCAGCGCCCAAAGAAAACTTACGTGGGAAAATTATGGTACCGGAATCTATACTTCGCAGCTCTTCGGTGACGCATGGGAACAGCCGATACAAAAAGCCAAAGAAGGCAATATCTACAGACTACCTGACTGTATCATGGAAGGATATCCCTTTGTGTTTACACTGAGTGATGACAATCAGAAGCTGGTAAACTGGGGATTGCAACCTACCGGTTACAGAGATGCTACCTATGGAATGATGTATTATAGTCCTACTGGAATGGAGCGCCAAGGCAATGCCTTGTTATTTGCGATGCGTGGACTTGTTGCTGTACCAGGTGGTTACGCCGCCTTATACAGCGGTTTTACCGAAGTGCTGGAATTGCCCGAATAATCTCAAAGTAGCAAATCTAATTTACATTAACTCTATTATACCTGAGTAGTTGCAGCAAAATGCAACTACTCAGGTTTTATTTGGACTGGATATCGTTTTTATCCTCACTATTCCGGTACAGCGAGTATTGCCTCGCATTTCGAGTTTCCGCTTTTCAGTATGTACTATAACTTCTCCTTGTCTTCCGCCAACAAGAAATTGCGTAGTGAAATCTGCTTGATCCCCTGATAATTCCCTCCACTTTGTATTTCATCCATTGTAACCACATATTTAACCCAAATTTCACTCTTCCTGTATCCATATCTTGTTATCATGAGCTAAGAAGTGTACCCCTTCGGTGAACCCCGTTGATAGAAATCATCAAGAATACGGCAAGTCACTGGGGATGTG
>NZ_DBDF01000032.1:0-5352 GCF_002293435.1 Bacteroides sp. UBA939
AGAACCATGCTGGGCGAACAACAAAAAAGGCTCACGAGCTACTGCCTGTGAACCTTATTCTTTGTGGACCAGCCTGGGCTTGAACCAGGGACCTCCAGATTATGAGTCTGTTGCTCTAACCAACTGAGCTACAAGTCCGGCGCATCCTTTATCGGATAGCGGGCACAAAAATAGTATATTCTGTTGAAACATGCAAACCTTTCAGGCAAAATATACCTTTTATCTCTTCGTTTTAAAATTTATAGGTGCGTTTGGGGTTCTTGGGAAACCACCCTTTCTTCACACGCTTTTCCTGCTCGAATATCTCTTTAATAGTCCAGAACGAGGAGAAAGCAAATACACCCAAGAGAGAAGCTACCGGAACACTTTCTACACAAAGAGAAGCTGCAACACCTCCAATGCCTAATAAAAGGAAGATCCACCAGCATCTGGTGCCCCAGTAATATTCGGCTTTCACCACTATGGGATGAAACAATCCGATAATGAGAAATGTGCAAATTCCGATAAACAGCCCCGAAAGATGATATTCATTCAGAAACACCATAAATCATTTATTATTTCTCCGGGCAAATGGGAATTTCTTTCTTTATACTTTGTTCCAGTGAAATTAGTGTTTCAGTAGCCGTTACACCCGGAATTTCCTGCATTTTGTTATTCAGCAGATCCATCAGATGCTCATTATCACGCGCATATACTCTCGTCAACATGGTGTAAGGCCCTGTAGTGAAATGGCATTCCACAATTTCGGGAATCTTCTGCATTTCGGCAACCACAGACTTATACATAGAGCCTTTTTCCAGTTTGATACCTACATACGTGCAGGTTCTATAACCCAGGGATTTAGGATTCACATGATAACCGGAGCCGACAATAACACCCAAGTCAATCAAACGCTGTACACGTTGATGAATAGCAGCACGTGATACACCACACTCAGCCGCTACATCCTTGAAGGGAATACGGGCATTCTGTGAAATAATCTCCAGAATTTGCCGGTCAAGATTGTCTATTTTTTCCATACTATCAATTTAATGTAAGTTCTTGTTCATATCAAATAGTAAGCAAATATAGGACTTTATTTTAATTTCTCTATATAAATGGAAGGAAAAATAGAGTAAACGTAAAAAAGAAACGGATGGAGTGGATATTTTGTATATATCCGCCTCCATCCGTAAAGTCTTTACCGATAAAAGGAAAGTTCCTTGACCGATAAATTATTTCTCAATACCTACGAGTTCTACTTCGAAAATCAGAGTAGAGAATGGTTTAATCTGACCGCCGGTTTCTTTGCCTTCGTAAGCCAGTTCCTGAGGGATATAAAGTTCCCATTTAGAACCTACGGGCATCATGGTAAGAGCTTCTGTCCAGCCTTTGATTACTTGGTTGGCACGGAAAGTAGTGGGTTTGTTGTATTTGTAAGAGCTATCGAACTCAACACCGTCAATCAAAGTACCTTTATAGTTAACTATCACATTGCTGGTATCAGCAGGGATTACGCCTGTACCTTTAGTGATAATTTTATATTGTAAACCGCTCGGAGTGGTAACAACGCCTTCTTTATCTTTGTTTTCAGCAAGGAATTTCTCGCCGGCAGCTTTGTTATCGGCATACTTAATTGCCACAGCCTTTGCCTTGATAGCTTCCATGCCTGTGGTCATGTAAGCAGTGGCAGTCTCTTTTGTCATTACATTGCTTTTGCCTGTAACGCCTGCAACGAAACCTGCCAACAGGTTCTTACGGCTGATGCTTTGCGTAGAGTCGTTACCAAAGATTTGCTGATTGAAACCTTCTACCCAGTTCTTACTTACCATCTGGCCGATTTGCAAACCGGTCATATAAGCAACGTCTTTCTTTTCGATTTTAGAGGAACCTTCATTGAAACCTTTGATGAATGCGGCCATTTGGGTGGTGTCAACACCTTGTTGCATCAAATACTGGGTCAGGCCGTCGGTACGAGCCACACCAATAGCATAAGACAATGAGTCAACATCCGTTTTCAAGTTTGCTTTCGGGCTTTGTGCAGTACAGGAAACCAAGCCTGCGCCTACTGCAAGGGCCATAATTAATGTTACCTTTTTCATTTTACTTTATTATTTATTTATTTTAGGATAATATTTCGAGTAATTCCACTTCGAAGACCAAAGTGCTGTGCGGCGGTATCATTTCGCCTGCGCCTTGTGCGCCATACGCCAGGTCGGAAGGAATATAGAGTTTCCATTTGGCGCCTTCGGGCATTAACTGTAATGCTTCTACCCAACCGGGGATTACCTGGTTCACGCCGAACACGGCGGGTTGTCCGCGCTGAATGGAACTGTCAAACAGGGTTCCGTCAATCAAAGTACCTTCGTAGTGACACTTCACCTGGTCGGTAACTGTGGCACGGGTTCCTGCATTACCTTTATTTATTACTTCGTATTGCAAGCCGCTCGGCAGGGTAACAACACCCGGACGTTTTTTATTCTCTTCCAGATATTGCCGGCCTTGCTCTATATTGGCGGCATTTACTTTTTCTTCCAGTTCAGCAAAGTACTTATTTACGATATCACGCGCTTCCGCATGTGTGATAGCTGTGTTATTGCCTTCTAAAACATCTTTTATTGCTTGTGCAAAGTCGTCTACTGCGAGGCCTTTAGCACCCATGCTTAATAAATTCTGACCTATTCCCAGGCCGATAGCGTAACTAAATTTGTCCATATATCTTTTGGGTTGGACTGAAAAGCTGTTTCCTATTCAGTCAATTGCAAAATTACGAGTTGCAAAAGTAAGTGTTTTATTTGAATGATTCTGCTTTTTAGATTTAATTTTTCTTATATCCATAGTAACTTCGGCAATCTTCTTTATTTCTTCAATACGAGCCGCACTACAAACCAGGCGTGGTGGGCCACAGTACTCACCAGTCCGTAATGCCGTGCCATGATATGGAAACGCTCCCGGAGGGATGCCTTTTGGTTCTGCGTAGTCATACCTTCTTCCAGATAATCTATTAGTGTGAGATGCGCATTGTGCAGCGCCTGCGCTTTCTTCATCATGCGGATGCACCAGTCGAAATCGGCGGAGAAGCGGTATTGCAGGTTGTAAGGCTCTACGATATCGCGCCTGACAAAGAAGGCCTGATGGCAGACAAGCATACCTTGTTTAAAGCTTTTCCACGTCAGCGTTTCGGGAGCTGAAAGGCGGCGCATACGCAAGAAATGTCTTTCCTTATCGACTAAGGCGGTTTCACCGTACATCACATCCGGCAGTTCGTTAGCAGTGAGGCTATGCACCATCGCCTGCAAGGTGGAGGCTTCGTGGAAACTGTCGCCGGCATTGAGGAAACAGAGGTAATCGCCGGTGGCAAGGTTGATGCCTTTGTTCATCGCATCGTAAAGACCTTTGTCCGGTTCGCTGACAAGCTGTGCGATATGGTTCCGGTATTTCCCGGCGATAGCAAGTGTGCCGTCCCCGGATGCTCCGTCCACGATGATATACTCCACGTGGTGATAGGTTTGCGCAATAACGCTTTGTATAGTGTCTTCCAGTACCGCTTCGGCATTGTAAGTCACAGTGATGACGCTGAATTTAGGAATGGGGCGGTTATGCATTTCTTCCGGTTACTTTGTTATAGACATCAATATATTTTTTGGCAACGGTACTTTCCGAATAGTTGGTTACGGCTTTCCGGCAGGCTTGCTCGGAAAGGGTGGCGTATTCCGGTTCGGTCAGTATCCAGTAGATGCCGTTGGCGAAATCTTCCGGGGATTTGTATTGCGCCACGTATCCGTTGTGCAGATGGTCTATCATTTCAGGGATGCCTCCCACGTTGAACCCTACGCAGGGAATGCCACAGGACATGGCTTCCATAATTGTGTTCGGCAGGTTTTCTTCCAGCGACGGGGTGACGAAGATATCTACCGCATTATAAATATCCACCAGTTGGCGTTCATTGCTGACGAAGTCCAGCGGATAGACCTTGAACGGTAAGCGGTTTGCCAATTGCTGGGAGTTGTTGCCGAAAACGACTACACCTAATTCTTCTTTCAGTTCCGGATGCGCCTCCGCCAGCAGTTCACAGGATTCAATCAGGTAGTCGATGCCTTTCCGTTTATCCGTAATCTTCACCGAGCCGAACAGGATTAGCTTGATGTCTTGCGGCAGCCTGCACTTATCGCGGGCTTCGCGCCTGTTACGGGGCTTGAAGAGATTGGTATTGATAGGATTGGGAATGCTGGTGACGGATTGTCCTTTGAACAGGGCGCTCTTTCTGGCAAGTTCTTCCAGCCAGTGGCTACAGGCGACGAAAGTGATGCGGCGTCCTTCGTACAGCTTACGTTTTTTAAGAAATGTACGTTGTGAAAGGTCTTTCTTGCCTCCGCCGCCATAGATAAACGGGCAGTGGTGACATTCCTCTTGGTAACGGGTACACTGGCGGGCATGGTGGCAGATGCCGGTGCAAGGCCACATGTCGTGCATGGTCCATACGACGGGCTTTCCCGAGGAGAGTATCTTATCCATGTTTTTCAGAGAGAGCATGCCTTGGTTTATCCAGTGCAGGTGTATCACATCCGCTTGCTGAAACTCCGGCAGGGCGGTGATGTCCGTGCCCGTGTTGGCAATGTCGACGGCGAAGAGGTTATTCTTCTTGAAACGGTTGGCTTGCCATATTGTAATCCGTTCCCACACAAACTTCCACACCATACGCCAGCTTTGGCGGAGCGCCACCACGGATATCTGTTCGGTTTGCTTGTTGCGTACCAGCAGTTTGGCTTTGATACCATTGTTCTTAAGCGATTCCATGAGGCGGCTTGCTGCCACCGCAGCTCCACCGATGCGTTCGGATGTATTGATTAATAGTACTCTCATGTTATGGAATGTTTCTACAAAAGTACTGCTTTTGCAGCTTCCTATCCACAATTTCACGTTTTTTTTAGTCAGTAAACGCTAAAGTATTTATCTTTGCAAGGGAATAAAACGATTACAGGTTGCGAACTACGGGCTACAACGAGGGGCTGCGCTGTACTTGCAAGAGAAGGGTTTTTGCTTCTACAGCGTGATGCCGTTGTATGCTTGCAGGAAGGCATTAACAGGCTGATTATAGAACACAAGTGTTACAGAAATGAATTGCAAGTGATACGGAAATGAATTGCAAGCGATACGGAAATGGATTGCAAGCGATACAAAAACGGGTTGCAAGTACCATAAATGAATCACATACAAGTGCTATAAATGAGCCACACATAAGTGTTGTAAATCAAGCCAACAACTCATAGTTAGTCAAGTTCGTACCCGAAGTACCGTAAGTTATTCATGTTAAGTAGCTGTTCATAATTAGTTTATACTATGAAGATAATATAGCGAAACGGAATCTCAATC
>NZ_DBDF01000032.1:5448-9953 GCF_002293435.1 Bacteroides sp. UBA939
GTATAAACTAATTATGAACAGCTGCTTAGTGATTAACGGAAGTATCTCTATTCTCCTCCTCCAGGGAGGAGGGGAACGTACCTTAGTGAAAGGAATCAGATAATCTGTCAGCGAAGTTAATTAGGATAGTTCAATGACACATTAAATAATCTGTCAGCGAAGCTAATTAGGATAGTTCAATGACACAGAAGTAACTCTCGAAACTCAAATTTAATAATAATTATATGGGAGATAAAGCAATGAAATGGCTGGAACAATGCTGGCAAAGCTTTCTAAGCATAGTGAAGATTCTGTTGCAGTCTAAATGGAACACGAGTTTGCCGGTTTCTTTCAGCAACCCCGACGAATTACTGATACTCGCCAACGGTCCTTCCCTGAACCGTACAGTGCAAGAGTCAGCAGACTTCATACAGGAGAAAACCTTGTTGGCAGTGAACTTCTGTGTCACCTCCCACATCTTTGAACACCTCCGCCCCGAAATCTATCTGATTGCCGACCCCCTGTTCTGGATTGTTCCCGAGAAGCGCATACAACTGTTCAAGACAATGGCCCAGAAGACCACCTGGGACATGAACCTCTTCATGCCCGCCCGCGCATGGACGAACAAAGAATGGCAACCACTCCTCGCAGGCAATCCACATATCAAAGTCTATACCTACAACACCACCCCCATCGAAGGATTCCAGCATTTCTCTAACTGGATATTCCGCAAAGGCTGGGGCGTGCCCCGTCCGCACAACGTACTGATACCCTCCATCGCCACAGGACTACGCCTGCCCTTCAAGAAAGTATATCTTGCAGGAGCCGACCACTCATGGCTACCGGAAATCACAGTAACGGACGACAACGTAGTACTGATGCACCAGAAGCACTTTTACGACCGCAACAATTCGCAAGCCGCCACCGTGACACAGGAAAACCTGGGCAGCGCACGCCTGTACACCATTCTCTACCACATGTACGTAGCCTTCAAATCTTATTTCATACTCGAAGCCTATGCCCGACGGCTGGGCAAGGAAATAATCAACATCACCCCCGGCTCTTATATCGACGCTTTTAAACGGATGAAAGTATGAAAGACGGAATAATCATTCAGGCGCGTACCGGTTCAACCCGGTTGCACAACAAGATACTGCTCCCCTTCTATGGCGGACAGCGCATCATCGACATACTGATAAACAACATCAAACAGGCTTGCCCCGGCAAATGCATCGTACTTGCCACCACCAACCGCCCGCAGGACGACGTGCTTGCCGAAGTAGCCCGCCGGGCAGGCATCCTCAGCTTCCGCGGTGACGAAGACAACGTGCTCGACCGCTTTCTATGTGCGGCAGAAACATTTGGTATCGACCGCTTCATACGGGTTTGTTCCGACAATCCTTTCCTGCGCCCGGAGACTTTCGCCACCTTCTTTGCCGAACATACATCCTCTCCCGCCGACTACATAGCCTACGGTTTCTCCGATGGACGCCCCACTATCAAATCCCATCTGGGACTGTACGCCGAACTTACCACCACAGAAGCCCTGCGCCGCGTCGCCGCCGCCACGCAGGAGAAACTAAACATTGAGCACGTCACCATCTATCTCTATACACACCCCGAAACATTCCATGTGCGCCTGCTGCCTCTGCCCGACGAGCTGGAAGGACGTTTCGACCTCCGCTTCACACTGGATACGATGGAAGACTTCACCCTGTTGCAGGAGCTTTACGCTACCTTCCGTGAGAAGACCGACCGTAGCGTCCACGCCCTTTTGCAACTGGTAGAGGCGCACCCTGGGTATCGCATCAAGATGCTGGAGAATATTGCAAGAAATGAAAAATAAGAAAACTGATTATGAATTGTATGACTCCCATCCGGTACGCCCATAATTCATAATTCATAATTCATAATTCTATGAGTACATATATAATAGGTGAAATAGGACAGAACCACAACGGTTCCGTTGATATAGCCAAGTTGATTGTAGACCTGGTATCACGCCCCGTCCGCGAGGAAGTATTCAACATAGAGCTTCGTCCGATGGACGCCGTGAAGATGACCAAGCGGGACTTGAACGAGGAACTGACAGACTCACAAATGAACCGCCCGTACGACTCCCCCCACTCCTTCGGACGTACCTACGGCGAACACCGCGCCTTTCTGGAACTGACGGATGAAGAACACTTCGAAGTCTACATCCATGCCAAGTCTTTAGGCCTCGACTTTGTAGAAACGCTCTGTTCAAAAGGCTGCCTCTCCCTGCTGAAACTCTTCACGCCCGACCGGCTGAAAGTGGCAAGCCGCGACCTGACCAATCTGCCGCTGCTGGAGGTGATGGCGGAAACCCGGATACCGATCATCCTGTCCACCGGCATG
Source organism: Bacteroides sp. UBA939 (assembly GCF_002293435.1). Classification (GTDB taxonomy): domain Bacteria; phylum Bacteroidota; class Bacteroidia; order Bacteroidales; family Bacteroidaceae; genus Bacteroides. The sequence goes on from NZ_DBDF01000032.1 coordinate 7,807, forward strand.
GCAGGAAGGAAGGAACTGGACGATGCCCTGGAAGTGATTACCCGTTACCACAATGATATCTCCATTCTGCACTGCGTATCTCAATATCCTACTCAACCCGATAATCTGAACCTGAGGACTATCGGCTATCTGAAACAGCATTACGGGCAGTACACTATCGGCTTCTCCGACCACACTATCGGTATCGCCGCCCCTATTGTTGCCGTGGGCATGGGTGCGGAAATCATAGAGAAGCATGTCACCATCGACCGCCGCATGAAAGGAACCGATCAGCAAGGCTCGCTCGGTCCCGATGGAGTAAACCGCATGATACGCGACATCCGCATCGCCGAACGCTGGCTGGGAAAAGAAGAACTCTATATCGATGCTTCCGTAGCTTCGGCAAAGGTGAAGCTGGAGCGCTCCATCGCTACGAATAAAACTTTGTATCCCGGAGATGTCATTACCGAGAATGATATTCATCTGTTGAGTCCCGGCGACGGTTTCAAATGGGCGGATCGCAATCAGGTGGTAGGACATAAGGTGCTGAAAGAAATTCTCCGGAATGAGATTATCTATCCGGATGTTATTCAATAGTTTATGAAACTCTTAGGCATAGTCATTTTATATTATCCGGATGATGCGGTAGTGAACAACATCGCTACTTATATAACTCAACTGGACGAATTAATGTTGTGGGACAATACTCCGGCAGTTGATCGTAAAGAGCTGGACTTAATCTCTTTGGGAGATGGTAAGGGAAAAGTCTTCTTGAATGGTTGCGGTGAGAATGTGGGCATTGGTTCCGCACTGAATAAGGCTGTGGCATATGCCCGTACAAATGAATTTACGCATCTGCTGACGTTGGATCAGGATAGTTACTTTGACGGGCAGGACTTCGAGACTTATCTTCAGGCAATCCGTCACTATGGTGAAGATAAGGCTGCCATCTTTGCTACCAACTATTTCATTAAATCCCAGCAAACCACCATGTATCCTCCGACTGACTCTGTGGATGAAGTATATTCGGCGATGACTTCAGGGAGCGTTTATCCGGTTGCATTGTTCGAAGCTTTAGGTGGTTTTATGGAGTCGCTTTTCGTTTGGGGAGTAGACTGTGAGTTTTGCTGGAGAGCTAAAAGGAAAGGCATACCGGTTTTATGTTTCAAGAATATTCTGTTGATACACGATTTAGGCTATCAGAAAAAGAAGAGGCGTCTGTTGGGAAAAGAAGTGTTTCCTAATGAATATGGTCCGGCCCGTTCATATTATAATGTGCGCAATGGTATTCTTTTGCATCGTCTCTATCCCGAAGCATTGAATCTGAAAGCGCATCTGCACTACCATTTTTATAAGCGTATGGTTTTTATCATACTGTATGAACAGCAGAAGTTCAGCAAATTGTGGGCATTGTTGTGCGGCTATCGTGACGGTCTGAAGGGAAAGTACGGAAAGTGGAAATAAATAATTGCATTATCTGATTAATAAAGAAGAAGCTATGTTACCGAAATTAGTGATTACCGATATTGATGGAGTTTGGACTGACGGTGGAATGTACTACTCCGCCGAAGGTGATGTCATGAAACGCTTTTGCGTAAAAGACGGTTGGGGAGTTATCTTCCTCCGCGAGCTGGGTATCCCCGTAGCCATTATGACGGGCGAGAACTCTCCATTAGTGCAGAAACGTGCGGATAAACTAAAGATATCCCGTTGCTACCTGCAAGTCAATGACAAGCTGGCGAAAGCGAAAGAAGTCTGCGAAGAGATGGGAATCACTTTAAAGGATGTAGCTTTCATAGGCGACGACTTGAATGATATCCGCTTGCTTCGTGAAGTAGGTTTCAGCGCCTCTCCTGACAATACACCGGATTATGTGAAGCGCGAAGTAGACTATGTTACTGTAGCTCATGGCGGTTTCGGCGCTTTCCGCGAGTTTGTGGAGAAGATACTGGCGGACAACGGAGTACTGAAAGAGTTACTTCAGAAGTTTATGTAATTTTCAGGACTTAAGCTGTCTATGGAGTTGGTTACAAATAAACATTTGGTGCAATTGCCCTATCTTCACCTGCATACAAAAGAAATCAAAAAGGAGATATTAGCTTTAAGTAGCTGTTCATAATTAGTTTATACTATCATTTTTTAGACGCGGATGACGCGGATCTCTTTTT